>JABUEZ010000010.1 GCA_013314795.1 Candidatus Profundicultor aquiphilus
CGCTTCATCCGTTCCTGGACTGGGTGGTTGAGTTTTCTCCCGATCGAGTTCCTGTATCGCTTCAGCTTTACGCTCAGGGTGGTGGGACCCGTTTTGAGCATGCCTTGCTGCTCTTTCTCGATGCCTGTATTCTCCACCTTGTTTTTTCTCATCGAGAAGAGGCATATCGGCTGATGATGACCCGTCATGCGAATCTGGAGTGAGAGGAAGGAGAAACATGCGCGCAGAAAAAATTCTCACGCTCAAATCCCGGGTAGAAGAAGCCCTGGGGATGGAGATTAAAAAAAGAGAACGTTTCCCTGCCTTGGAAACGATTCCTGTTCATGAAGAAGAATTGCGAACCTTTCTCGCTTCCCGGATTGACCACGTACTTCTCAAACCCGCTGCTCGGCGCCAAGACCTTGAAGAGGTCTGCCGGGAAGCCAGGGAATGGAAGTTTTTTTCGGTGATCGTGAATCCCTACTATGTAGCACTGTGTAATAAGCTTCTGGAAGGGAGTGGAGTACTTACCGGTGTGGCCATTGGTTTTCCTCTGGGGCAGAATAAGCCCGAAGTGAAGGCCCGGGAAGCTCGTTTTGCCTTTCAGGAGGGGGCACGAGAAGCCGATATGGTCTTGAATGTCGCCGCGCTCAAGAACGGAGACTGGAAACTGGTCTATTCGGATATCCGGGGCGTGGTGGAGGAAATGTCTCCCTGTGTGGTAAAGGTAGTGCTGGAAAACTGTTACCTCACGGAGGAGGAAAAAATCGTGGGGTGCCTCATCGCTCAGGCGGCCGGGGCCCACTTTGTGAAAACTTCCACCGGCTTTGGTCCCTCCGGGGCAACCGTGGAGGATGTCGCCCTCATGCGCGAGGTGGTGGGGAGTTCCTTAGGAGTGAAGGCTGCTGGGGGTATCGGTTCCCGGGAAGTGGCGTTACGGATGATTGCTTCCGGTGCCAATCGCCTGGGAACTTCCCAGGGTGTTGCTATTGTCCGGGGCGAAGCCTGACTAAGTCTTTTCCCAACTTCTCGTTGATTTTTGCCTGCCACTCTAGAAGAAGAGGTAAAGGGTAGGGAGAAACGGCTTTTACTTCGGGAAGGAGAGTCTTTTCAGGTCGAAAACTCTGCCACCACCAGGAAGATGCGCCTACCACTGTTTCACCCATGCGAAGGAGGGTCTCGAAAGAATGAAAGGGAGGGAAAATGGTGGTGCGGACTTCGAGACGCTCTGGAGTCGCAAGGAGTGTTTCAAGGACTCTTTGGCTTGTCGGTGCCCATTTTTCCCCTCCCACCCGGTGGTAGTCTGCAAATGGGAGTTTGTAGTCAATTCCCCATTGATCCACGTATTCCTGGAGGGAAATGAAGGTCTCCCAGCAACTGCCGTTGGAGTCGACCTTTACCAGATACCCCTTTTCCTTGATCCTGCGAACGAAGGGAAGGAGGGTTTTTTGAAGGAGTGGCTCTCCCCCGGTGATGACCACGGCATCCAGAAGTCCCTGTCGCTTCTTGAGATACACGAGCACCTCTTCCTCACTCACCCGGGGGAGCGTTTCCCATTCTTCCACCAGTTCCGGATTATGGCAGAAAGGACAGCGAAAGTTACATCCTCCTACAAAAAGCACCGTGGAGAGTTTACCCGGGTACTCGATGTAACTTGTCTTGTGCCATCCCCGGAACACCAAGGGAATCACCGCAAGGCGTATTCTTTTCTGGTTTTGAATTCTTCCTGTTTACCCCGATTCCAGCGCTCCACCGGTCGATAGTACCCCACCACCCGGGAATAAACCTCAGTTTCCTCCCCACAGTGGGGGCAGGTAAACACTTTTCCAGAAAGATACCCATGGTTGGGACACACCGAGAAGGTCGGGGTGATGGTGAGGTAAGGGATTGGGTACCGTTCAAAAGCTCTGCGGATAAAGAGTTTGACACTATCCGGATCGGGCATCTCGGATAAAAAGGTGTGAAAGACCGTGCCACCGGTATAGAGCGTCTGCAGGTCTTTCTGGTGTTCCAGAGCTTCGAAGGGGTCGTCGGTGTAGTTAACGGGAAGGTAGGTGCTGTTGGTATAGTATGGTTCGTCCTCCCCGGCGGTGATGATATCAGGGAAGCGCTTCTGATCGTGTTTGGCCAGGCGGTAACTGGTCCCTTCCGCAGGGGTTGCCTCCAGGTTATAGAGATTTCCGGTTTCTTCCTGGAAATCAGAGAGCCGTTCCCGCATGAACTGAAGTACCCGGATGGCAAAGGCTTTCCCCTGGGGATGGGCGATGGAGACACCCAGGAAGTTCAGGCAGGCTTCGTTCATCCCCACCAGGCCAATAGTGGAAAAGTGATTGCGGAAGGTTCCCAAATATCGGCGGGTGTAGGGAAGGAGCCCATTTTTCAGGTTTCGCTCAATCACCTTCCGCTTGATTTCCAGGGCTGTTTTGGCGATACTCATGGTGCGGCGGAGTCTGGTAAAGAACTCGTCTTCGGTTTTGCTTAAATATGCGATGCGGGGAAGGTTGATGGTAACCACCCCGATGGA
The DNA here is from genome assembly GCA_013314795.1 of Candidatus Profundicultor aquiphilus. Classification (GTDB taxonomy): domain Bacteria; phylum Atribacterota; class Atribacteria; order Atribacterales; family Caldatribacteriaceae; genus Profundicultor; species Profundicultor aquiphilus. The sequence continues at coordinate 2,504 of JABUEZ010000010.1, forward strand.
ACCGGTCTTATCGGCGGAACCAAAGAGTCCCCCGCAGCGACTGCGCAGTGCTCGCAGGTCCAGTTGCAACCGGCAGCACATGGAACGAACATCTCCAGGCTGTAGGGAACTGGAAATAAAATTTTGAAAGTATGGCACGCCGTATTTGGCCGTCAATTCAAAAAGAAGCCGGGCGTTCTCGGAATCCCAGGGAAAGGAGGGGGTGATATTATAGGTGGGAATGGGGAAAGAGAAGACTCTTCCTTCGTAATCTCCTTCAAGCATCACTTCGAGGAAGGCTCGGTTCACCATATCCATTTCTTTCTGATAATCCCCGTACGTTCCGAGGTCCGGTCGTTCTTTTCCGCCGATGATGACTGGTCGGTCTTTTAAATCCTGGGGGACAATCCAGTCAAAGGAAAAATTGATGAACGGGGCCTGGCTCCCCCAGCGAGAAGGCACGTTCATGGCGAAAACCATCTGCTGAATGAGCTGTTTCACCGTGGGGTAATCAAGACCGTCGTAACGGACAAACGGAGCCAAATAGGTGTCGACGGAATTAAATGACTGAGCTCCGGCAAATTCCATCTGCATGGTTCCTAAGAAATTGACCATCTGTCCGGTAAGCGAAGAAAGGTGTTTGGCCGGACCGGCGGCAATTTTATCTTTGACCCCTCCGAAACCCTCTCGAATCAACTCTTCCAGTGACCAGCCGGCGCAGTAGGCCGTGATTCCATAGGAGAGGTCGTGAATGTGGATGTCGGCATTCACATGGGCTTCCTTAACTTCATCGGGATAGATGTGATTCAGGGTATAGTGAGCCATGACCGAACCAGCCACATGTAAAACCAGACCCGGGTAGGAATAGGTAGTGTTGGAATTTTCCTGAGTTCGCCAGTCGGCTTTGATGAGGTATTCCTGGACGATTTTTTCCACATCGACGGCCACTCGCAGAGCTTCCCGGGCTTCCTGGCGTTTGCGGCGGTACAGAATGTAGGCTTTGGCTGCTTTGGAAAAACCATTTTCAATCAGGGTTTCTTCGACTACGTCCTGGATGGTTTCGATGTCCACAATGGTCTTTTCCCCAAACTTTTCGAAGAGTTTTCGCGTCACGCTCACGCTCAGTTCCCGGGGTAACTGCTCATTCTCTTCACCCACCGCCTGGAAGGCCTTGTATATGGCTCGTTCAATGCGCTGGCGGTCAAAGGGAACAATGCGTCCATCACGTTTCCGTACCTTTTCTGGAGTTAACTCAAAATTTTCACTCACCATGGTTTTTCTCCTCCGAAACACTTTTTTCTCTATTTAAGCTCATGAGGAGTTCCAGGAATTGATCTACATCTCGGAACTCCCGGTATACCGAAGCAAAACGCACATAGGCCACCTGATCTACATTTTTCAATTTCTCCATCACCTTTTCCCCAATTCGTGAGGAAGGAACTTCCTCGTACCCTTCATCCCGCAACTCTTTTTCGATTTCTCCCACAATGGACTCCAGGGTTTCCATCGCCACCGGTCTTTTCTCGCAGGCCTTGAGCATTCCCCGCAGAACCTTCTCCCGGTCAAAGAGCTCCCGGGTTCCGTTTTTCTTGATCACCCGCAGCGGTTCCCGCTCATGCCGCTCATAGGTGGTGAACCGCCGCCGGCACACCACACATTCTCTCCGCCGGCGCACCCCGGTTCCCCCATCAACCACCCGGGAGTCAATCACCCTTGAATCCTCCGCTCCACAATAAGGACAGTGCATAAGGATACCCAATATGTTGTATTTATACCGGATTAATAACCTAAATATAGTATAGGAGGGTGATAAGAAAAAAACAAGAGGGAGGAAAAATATTCTTATTTTTCTGCCCTTTGCTCTTCGATCATTTCAAGAAATACTTTCACCACGTGGGGGTCAAAGTGTTTTCCGCTTTCTTGCTGGATATAGGTGATGGCTTCTTCTTTCGTCCAGGCCTTCCGGTAGGGTCGGTCGCTGGTAAGGGCATCAAAAACGTCCACCACGGAAAAAATCCTGGCGGAAAGGGGAATTTCTTCCCCTTTTAATCCCCGGGGGTAACCATTTCCGTCCCATTTCTCGTGATGGGCGTAGGGGATATCCAGAGCCGGCCGCAGGTATTCGATACGGGAAAGCATCTGGTAAGCGTAAAGAGGGTGTTTTTTCATGATTTCCCACTCTTCAGGGCTGAGGGGGCCGGGTTTGAGGAGGATGCTATCCGGGATACCCATTTTACCAATATCGTGCAGGAGGGCTCCTCGACGGATATGGATGAGATTTTCTTCCTTGACACCCATTTTTTGGGCAATTCGGAGAGTCATTTCGGTGACGCGCTGACTGTGCCCTTCGGTTTCCTGATCGCGAAGGTCAAGGGCGTAGGCCCAGCCCTCGATGGTGGCATCGTAAGCCTGAGTAAGTTCCAGGTTAGTTCGTTCGAGTTTTTGGACAAGAATGGCGTTATCGATCGCAATGGCCGTCTGGTTGGCCAGAGTTTCGAGGAACTCTATCCAGGCTTCATCGTCTTCGGGCATGGGAAAGCGCAAAAAGACTTCCAGAACCCCCAACACCTGTCTTTTGGCAATGAGCGGAACGCCATAGTAGGTGACAAACCCTTCTGCGGCAATGAGTTGTTCAAAGCCCTGGGCGTTCTTTTCAGAGACTTCGAGCACCATTGTGCGCCAAGTTTCCATAAGATTTGACACTCGGATGATTCGCCGTTCCAGAACCACGCGTCCGGCGAGGCTCTCACCAAAACGCAAGACCATTTTTCTGTTGAAGCGACTCTTGAACCCTTTATTGGTGACATACTCCAGGGTTTGGGTATAGGGGTTGCAGAGGAGGATATCTGCAGCGTCGGCACCTAGCTGGCGGGTAATTTCGTCTAAAGCCACGCTAAAAGTGAGTCGGGGGTCCAGACTTCCTGTAATGGCGGTATCGATGGCTCGTAGAGCCTGGATGTGCTTGAGGGCATTCTGGGTTTCTTCAAAAAGCAGCGCATTGTCAAGAACAGAAGCCGCCAGGTGGCTAAAAGCTTGAATCAGACCCTGGCGTTCCGGAGTAAAAAACCCTGGTTGTGTGGTGTAGAGGATGAGTGTCCCGAAGGTTCCTTTATGGCTCACCAGAGGAAAGGCAGCGACGGTACGGAAACCAAACTGCAACGCTTTTTCTCGCCAGGGTTGAAAACGATGGTTGATGAGGGTGTCTTCGATGATCTGGGGAACTCCATTGCGAATGGACCTTCCCACCGGTCCCTGTCCATAGGGAGTTTCATCCCAACGGACCACAAAGTTTTGGGTATAGGGGTGATCTTCGGGGTATTGGGCAATGATTTTCACGTTTCCTCCCGGTTCGGCCTGTCCAATCCAGGCCAGATTCACACCCATGTCTTCCACACAGATGCGCGTGGCGACCTGGGCACGCTTATGGAGGTTGATGTCTTCGGTGATGAGTTGTTGAGCAGCGCTGTAGAGTATCCGCAGGGTGTGGAGTTGCTCGGTGAGCCGACTTTCCATATGTTTTGCCTCGGTAACATCGGCCCCAGCACTGAGAATGCCCGTGATGGTCCCTGAAGAATCTCGGAGAACGGTGTTATGCCAGGAAATCGTTCGGGTGTCACCGTCTCTGGTACGAACGGCGTTTTCGTAGCGATTCGTTACTTCCCCTTCACTGTGGAGGAGCTGAGTGAAAACCTGCTTGACGGTCTCTCTTTCTTGTTCAGGGACAAAGGTTTCAAACCAATTTTTTCCCACGATTTCTTTGGTTGTGTAACCCAGAGTTTCGCAGGTTTTTCGGTTTGCAAGTGTCACTCGGCCTTCTTGATCAAGGCTTACGATCATTACCTGCACCAGGTCAAAATAGGTGGAAAGCTGTTCAGAGAGGTTTTGAAAGCGGATTTCACCTTCTTGAAGCCGGGCTTTCTGGTTTTCGATCGCAGCGGATGCCTTTCCCAGAGTAGTGCCCACCACAAAGTAGATTGCCAGACTGGCAAAGATCGTGTGTAGGGGGAGTTCTCTCGGGGTGGAAAGATACGAACTGAGAAGCAAAGCCGAGGCCAGAACCGCCGCGAAAATGCCCCCTTTGACTTTCCATCGAGATGCGCAGATGGCGACAAAAAGAATTTCCAGAATTCCGATGGTTCCCAGGGAAACATACCGCGATAAGGGAAGAAGCACGGCCAAATAGAGAGCAAGGAAGACCAGGAGGTTCTTCGAAATGAAGCTCTGTACGGTTTTGAAATTTCCTCTCATGGTATGTATCCACCCACCGTTTTCTGGAATGATGTACTCCAATGCCGGTTGATGTGTTTGGTGAAAACTGATTTTTCTTATTATACCTTAAGAGTGAAAACCCATGTATTACTCTACCGGGTGTTGAGATGACGATCTGAACCGGAAGGATGTCCTAACGCTTTTTAAGTTTGAGGAATTTTTTGGGGCACAGGGATATATACTGGGCGTGATGAGTAGGTATCCCTGCCCCCACGATTTGGGAATGTGGTGTTTGTCAGATAAGTCCTGAGGGTTTATAATGGCTAAAAGCGAGGTAGGTGAAGCGATTGTGGAGTTGAATATTCTGGTAAGTTTTGTGGCTGGAGTACTTTCCTTTCTCTCCCCCTGTGTTCTGGCTATTGCGCCGGCGTATGTGAGTTATATCAGTGGCGTGGAGAGCGTGGAGAAGGAAAGAGGAAAAGTTATCACCCATACGATTCTTTTTGTGCTGGGTTTTGCCGGAATTTTTGTTCTTCTGGGGATGGGTGCTTCGTGGATGGGAGGTGTTTTTGCCACATATCGGGTTTGGTTTAACCGGATTGCCGGCCTTATTATCGTCATTTTCGGTTTACAGGTTCTGGGTATCTTGAAAATCCGAACTCTGTATGTGGATAAACATGTCCGTTTTCGGGAGGACATTGCTCATTTACGGAGTTTCGTTTTGGGACTCTCTTTTGGCCTGGGGTGGACACCCTGTGTGGGTCCGATTCTGGGATCCATACTCCTTTATGTGTCGAGTTTTGGTGAAATATGGCGGGGAGGTGTGCTTTTGGGGTTCTATGCGCTGGGCCTGGCCATTCCCTTTCTTCTTGTTGGTCTGGGATGGGGATACCTCTGGAAGGTTCTGCAGGGTTTACAAAAGCGGGGGAGAGTTGTCGAATTGGTGAGTGGGTGCTTGCTGGTTGGTCTTGGTCTTATCATGGTGCTGGGAAAGATGGAAGTACTGTTCAGCAGCCTGGGGGCAGGAGGATTTTTTGCTCCGGAAAGTCTCCTTGTGAAGTAACGAGGTGATTGATCATCCATGCCACTTTTGCGGAGAGAAGAGAAGGGCACCATTCGAGCTTTTGGTGAGGTCTCCAAAAAACTGAACCTTTCTAACCGGGTCTATCGGGGTATTCAGGTGGTTCCGGTGGAAAAAATCGTGGGAAGTGTGGGAAGAGCCAAGGACCTTTTACCGGGGTTTCGTCTGCGAAATCCTGATGTCCGTTATTACCGGGTGAAACGAGCTATGGAACGGGGCGAGGTTCTTCCACCCATCATTGTCTACAAGGTGGGTGATGAGTATTACGTTCTGGATGGAAATCACCGGGTAGCGGTGGCTAAAGAATTGGGGATTGAGTTTCTGGATGCCGAGGTAGTGGAGTTTTTTCCTTCGGAACGGAAGGAGAGTAAGACCTTGCGGGCAAAAAGGATGGAGTTTGAAAACCTGACCGATCTCAAGGGAATTGATGCCGGGGAGCCGCGCCACTATGACGCCTTTTTAAATTATATTAAAGACTATGCGGTGATGCTCAAGCAATCCCTGGGGCGAGAGGTTCCCCTTAAGGAGGCGGCACTCAACTGGTTTCTGTGCGTCTATACTCCTTCGGTACAGCGTATCGTGGAGGAAGGGTTAGAAGAGAAGTTTCCCGATAAGAGTCTGGCGGATATTTTTGCCTATGTCATGGATTACAAGTGGTACAAGAGTCAGAAGGAAGGCCATGACATTGGTTTTGATCGAGCCATTGAAGGCTTTGTGAAAGAACTCACTGGAAAAGAACGTCCCGAGGAAGAGCGGGAGAAAAAGGGTCTTATTCATCGGGTTGGAGGACTTTTGGAGGAGGTTTTGCCGTGGCTGCGCAGGGAATAAATTGGCATGCCCTTTCGCCAGAAGAGGCGATAGATACTCTTCAAAGCAATGTTGAGCTGGGTCTCACCGAGGAGGAAGTCAAAAGGCGTACCGCCCGGTATGGAAGGAATGTATTACCAGAGAAAAAACCCAAAGGGATATTGGCCCTTTTTCTCGAGCAGTTTCGGGACTTCCTGGTGCTCATTCTCATCGGGGCGACCGTGGTCTCGGTCCTGGTGGGGGAAACCACCGATGCATTGGTGATTCTTGCCATTCTCATTATTAATGCTGTGCTGGGAGTGGTACAGGAGAAAAAGGCCAGCTGCGCTTTGGAAGCGCTGAAGAAAATGAGTATTCCCGGGTGCGAAGTGGTTCGGGGAGGGGTGGCAAAAAGGGTGAGCTCAGAGGACCTTGTGCCGGGGGATATCGTGACTCTGCGAGAAGGCGATTTCATCCCTGCGGATCTCCGGCTTCTGGAGGCTCGAGCACTTCGGGTAGATGAGGCCAGCCTCACCGGGGAATCAGTGGCCGTAGAAAAAGAGATTACGGCTTTACCCACCGAAACACCGTTGCCGGAACGAACTAACATGGCTTATGCCGGGACTCTGGTAACCTATGGAAGAGGAAAAGGGGTGGTGGTGGCTACCGGTAAAGAGCGGGAAATTGGAAAAATTGCCCTCCTTTTGGAAAAAGAGGAAGAAACGCTCACTCCTTTGCAGAAACATCTGGCGAGCCTGGGAAAGCTTTTGGGGCTTATCGTAATTGGGGTATGTGCGCTTGTTTTTGTACTTGGTTTTATGAGGGAACACCATCTTCTTGAGATGTTCATGACTGCGGTGAGTCTGGCAGTGGCAGCCATTCCGGAAGGCCTTCCAGCAGTGGTAACTGTGGTTCTGGCGCTGGGGGTGTACCGGATGAGCCAGCATCGGGCCATCATCCGTAAGCTCCCGGCAGTTGAGACCCTGGGTTGCACCACCTATATTTGCACGGATAAAACCGGTACCCTCACTGAAAACCGAATGCAGGTTCGAGAGGTGTTTTCATTTGAGGGTGAGACCAAGCTCCTTCAGATTGCGGTTCTCTGTAATGATGCTGTGCCGGGAGGGGATGGAAGATTCCTGGGGGATCCCACGGAGATTGCCCTTCTTGAACACGCTTCTACGCGTGGCATATCCATATCCGAGATTCGTACCCGTTATCCCCGGGAGGGCGAGATTCCCTTTGATTCGAAGCGCAAAATGATGTCTACCTGGCACACGGTGGATGGAAGACGGGAGCTCCTGGTCAAGGGTGCCCCGGATGTGGTGCTCTGGCGCTGTAGCGCTTACTTCCGGAACGGGGAAATTCATCCCCTAACTGAGCAAGAACGAGAGCAGGTGGAGAAGTGCCTTGAAGAAATGGCCCTGAAAGCTCTGCGGGTTCTGGCCTTTGCCTTTCGTCCCTATGGTGAAGACGAGGAGGAACCGGAGCAAAACCTTATTTTCGTGGGACTTCTGGGGATGATGGACCCACCCCGCGAAGAGGTGAAGTCAGCTCTCAGAGAAGCAAAAAATGCCGGGATTACCACGGTGATGATCACCGGAGATAATGCTCTGACTGCTCGGGCCATTGCTACAGAACTTGATATGTTTGCGCCCCAGGATTTGGTGGTAACAGGGATGGAATTAGAGAAGTGGTCGCAGGAGGAACTGCAAGAAAAAATCAAGAGCGTCCGGGTTTTTGCCCGGGTCTGGCCGGAACAAAAACTCCGCATTGTGGAAGCCCTCCAGTCCCATGGGGAAGTGGTGGCTATGACTGGTGACGGAGTGAACGATGCTCCGGCTTTGAAGCGTGCCGATATTGGGGTAGCCATGGGTGTGACCGGGACGGATGTGGCCAAGGAAGTGGCCGACATGGTTCTGGCTGATGACAATTTCGCCACCATTGTGGAAGCCATCCGGGAGGGTCGGGTAATCTTTGAAAATATCCGTAAGTTTGTCCTTTATCTTCTTTCCTGCAATCTGGGTGAGATTCTGGTGGTTTTCATTCCCATCCTTTTGGGATGGTTCCGGCCGCTTGTTCCGGTGCAAATTCTCCTCATTAACCTTGTGACCGATGGGCTTCCAGCACTGGCTCTGGGGGTTGATAGCCCCGAGGAGGATTTGATGTCTCGAAAACCCCGCCATCCCAAAGAGGGAATTATTACTCCGCTTTATCTCCGGTTCATTTTCTGGGGGGCTCTTTTCATTGCTCTACCCGTGATTGCCAGCTTCTGGCTGGGTTTACGGAACTGGGGTTTAGAAACGGCCCGTACCATGGCCTTTCTCACCCTGGGTCTGGGAGAGTTATGGCGGGCGTACAGTTTTCGTTCGGAAAGGAAAAATTTCTGGAAAATTGACCCGAGGACCAATCTCTATCTGGTGTGGGCCTGCCTTTTGTCTGTCCTGGTGCTGGTGTTGACCGTTCTTTTACCACCTTTGGGACGAATTTTTGGGTGCGTATCACTTACATTGCCTCAATGGATGTGGACTGTGGGATTTTCGATTCTTTCTCTCAGTTTCTATGAGATTCGGAAAATCATTCTATGGAGGAGGGATGGAAATGGAACTGCGTCTTGTGGAAGTGAAGAATCCTGAAAATTACAATCTTATTCTGGGGCAATCCCATTTCATTAAGACGGTGGAAGATCTCTACGAGGTCCTGGCGGGGTCTTCGCCGAATCTTAAGTTTGGACTGGCTTTCTGTGAGTCTTCGGGTCCGTGCCTTGTACGTTATGCGGGAAATGACCGGGAACTGGTGGAACTCGCCCGGGAGAATGCATTGCAAATCGGTGCTGGACATAGTTTTATCATTTTCCTGAAAGAGGGTTATCCCATCAATGTACTCAATGCGGTAAAAACGGTTCCGGAAGTGTGCCGGATTTACTGCGCTACTGCCAATCCCCTTCAGGTGGTCGTGGCTGAAACCGAACAGGGTCGGGGAATTCTGGGCGTGATTGATGGTTTCAAAAGTAAAGGTATAGAAGGCGAGAAGGAAATCGAAGAAAGGAAAGCGCTGTTGCGTAAATTTGGATACAAACTGTAGGAGGGCGTTATGCACCGGGGTTTCGCCGAGCTTCCTTTACACGGAGGGCAATGTCCCCCCTGGCTTTTCCAGCGTATGAAGCGTCTGGGAGGCGAGATTGTGGAAGCCATTGCATCCTTGTTCGGTCCGGAAGAAGTGCTACGCCGGGTTTCGGATCCGGTTTTTTTCCAGTCTCTGGGGTGTCTTCTGGGGTTTGACTGGCATTCCAGCGGTCTCACCACCACCCTTTGTGGAGCCTTGAAAGAGGGCATCCGGGGAAAAGAAGATGCTCTGGGACTCTACATCTGTGGAGGAAAGGGCGGTGTATCCCGGAGAACTCCCCAGGAAATCCTGCTTCATGCTGAGCGTAAAGGGTTTTCCTTTGCCGAACAGTTTGTAACCTACAGCAAACTCTCGGCGAAAGTGGATAATACTGCTTTGCAGGATGGATATACCCTCTATCACCACGTCTTTTTTTTCACCGCTTCCGGTTCCTGGTCGGTGGTGCAGCAGGGGATGAATGCTGAAAATCGTCTGGCCCGCCGGTATCACTGGCTGGGTGAACGGGTGGAAGATTTCGTTTGTGAGCCTCACTCTGGAATCTGCGGAATGCGGAGGGAACCTCAAGTTCTGAATCTGGTAGCACAGGAAAGTGCTCCCTGTCGGAAAGGAATCATCGAGATTGTGCAGGATTCACCGGCGGTGGTGATCCAGGAAATTGCTCGGGTAAAGAACCTTTCGCTTCCCCGGCGCCATGGTATTCTTCCCGAAGATTTTGATTTGAAGCGAATCGAGAAGACGCTTTGGAACTTGAGGGAAAAGAACCCGCAGAATTTTGCAGAATTTCTGAGTGTATCAGGGGTGGGTCCTAAAACCCTGCGAGCTCTGGCGCTCACCGCCGAAGTGGTGCTGGGTGCGCCGGCCAGCTTCAAGGATCCGGTGAGCTTCTCTTTCGCTCACGGGGGTAAGGATGGCATTCCTTTCCCGGTGGACCGCCAAACTTATGACGCCACCATTGATTTTCTGGGTAAACTGGTGAATCATGCTCGCGTCGGCATTTCCGAGAAGAAAAAAATGCATGAGCAACTCAGGCTCTTATTACCTTAGAGGGGAGGATGGGCGATGGATGCGTTGGAAGTTTTGAAAACTCGCCGCTCGGTAAGGCGGTTTCGCAATCTTCCGGTGGAGAAGGAGAAAATTGAGGAGATTATTGACTGTGCACGTCTTGCTCCCTCGGCCATCAATATTCAGCCCTGGGAATTCATCGTGGTGACGGAGGAGAAAAAACGGGAGGAAGTAGCTCGCCTCACCGATTACGGGAAGTTTATCCGGGAAGCACCGGTCTTGATTGCGGTGTTTTGCAAAGACACTAAGTATTACCTGGAGGACGGGTGTGCGGCCACGGAAAATATACTTCTTGCCGCCTGGGCGCTGGGACTCGGGTCCTGCTGGGTGGCGGGGGATAAAAAGCCCTATGCGGAGAGTGTACGGAAAGTCCTTCAGGTTCCAGAAGGGTATCGCCTGGTAAGCCTTGTTGCCCTGGGGTATCCGGAGATGGTTCCTGCAACCGGCGCAGCTCTGAAGAGAAATCTTCATGAAGTGCTTCACTGGGAAAAGTTTTAGGAGGTGATGAGCATGATTGTGGGGGTATTATCCGATAGCCATGATGACCTTCTTGCGCTCAAAAAGGCTCTGGATACCCTTAAAGAGGAGGGTGCAGAGCTTATTCTCCATGCCGGTGATTACGTGGCCCCCTTTTCTGTTCGATTGCTTACCGAACTCTCCATCCCCTGGTGGGGAGTGCTGGGCAATAACGACGGGGAAATCCTGGGTATTTTTCAAAAATCGGAAGGAAAGATCAAAGGGCCTTTTCTGGAACTCGAAGAAAAAGGATACCGTATCTGGGTGTCCCACTTTTACCAGCCGGCCAAGTGGGCCTTTATGAGCGGGCATTTTGACCTTGTAGTGTATGGGCATACCCATGAAGCCATCATCAAGGAAGAAGGACGGTCCATCCTTCTCAATCCTGGGGAAGTGTGCGGTCTTTTGAGTGGTCAGTCTACTGTGGCCGTGTGCGATCTGGAAAAGAGAGTGGCGAAATTGATTACTATTTGATTTAATATGGAAAGGGCAGTGGGGTAAAAGATTGAGGAGGATGGAGTAACCATGGGAATACTTCGAGAACACTTTGCCCAGGAAATCAAGGAACTTCAGGAAGACTTGGTAAACATGACTCATGCAGCAGAAAAGATGCTTCAGATGGCCATTGATTCCTTGAAAGAAGGGAACGTTGAAAAAGCGCGGGAAGTGATCGCCCTTGATGACGTGGTGGACGATTATAACTTCAAGCTGGAAGCGAGATGCCTCCAGATGATCGCTCTGCAGCAGCCGGTCGCGAAAGACCTGCGCATCATCGCGGCAATTTTGAAAATCATCACCGATGTGGAACGGGTAGGTGACTATTCTATTGATATTGCTAAATTCAGTATTCGCCTCGCCGAGAAACCGCTTTTTAAGCCCCTCGTTGATATTCCCAAGATGGCCGAAGTGGTGATTCAGATGATGGAGGCCACCATTGACGCCTTTTTGAAACGGGATCTGGGAATCGTGCAGAAGGTAATCGAAAGCGATGCCCAGGTTGATGCCCTTTACCGCTCTATCCACGAAGAGGTGGTTCTCCATATTGAAAAAGATCCTTCTGTGACCCGTCAGGCCATCTGGGTGCTGATGATTGCCCGGTATCTGGAGCGAATCGGCGACCATATTACCAATATTACCGAAAGGATTTATTACATGGAAACCGGGCAGATTCTGGAACTGCACCAGTAAAGGGAGGGAAGTTCCTTGGAAAAGGGTACAATCCTTTATTTTTCCCGTTCCGGTCCCGAAAATACGCTGCCTACTGTGGAGAGGGCGATAGAAAGAGCAGAGGAACTGGAGCTGGAATACATCGTGGTGGCTTCCAGTTCTGGAGAAACCGGATTATTACTTCTTGAGAAAGCACGGGAGGCGCGATATGGGGGAAAAATTGTGGTGGTAACCTATCATGCCGGGTTCGGTGGAGGTGATGAGTGGTCGCTTTCTTCTTCCAAGGAAGAAGAACTGCGGAAACAGGGAGCGGTGGTGGTGCGCTCTTCTCATGCTCTGAGTGGAGTGAGCCGCTCTTTCCGGGAGCGCTTTGGAGGGCTGAGTATTCCAGAAATCGTTGCCGAGAGCTTTCGCCGGATTTCGGAGGGGTTCAAGGTGGCAGTTGAGGTCAGCATTATGGCTGCCGATAGTGGGGCAATTCCCACCACTGTGGATGTAGTGGCCCTGGGTGGGAAGGGAAGAGGAGTGGATACAGCCCTTGTGATTCGTCCGGCGCACCAGAACTCCTTTTTCCAGCTCAAGGTGCGAGAAATTCTTTGTTTGCCAAAATCATGAAAGGGAGGTAGTGGTATGGCGATGACCTTTAAGGCAAGTGGCAGGTGGACTGGAGGGCTCCAGGTCGAGACTAAGGTTAGACAGTTTACCGTCAATTTCGATGAACCCCCCTCCCTGGGTGGGCAGGATGCGGCGCCCAACCCGGTGGAAGGATTGCTGGCATCCCTGGTTGGATGTCTGGGGATTGTCACGGTGGTGGTGGCCAGGGAAAAGAACCTCCCGGTGGAGGGTGTGGAGATTGACGTGGAAGGTGACCTTGACCCCCGGGGGTTCATGGGGCAGTACCATATTGTCCGTCCGGGATTCCTCTCGGTGCGCTTTGTGGTGAAGGTAAAGGGGAACCTGAAGGAAGAAGACCTCGAGGCGCTTCTTACCGAAGTTGAACGGCGTTGTCCGGTGTCCGATACGTTAGGAAAAGGTACCACCGTTACCGGGAGCCTGGTGAAAGCGTAAGGGGAAGCACGGTTTTTTCCAAAAGGAGGGGATGGCAAGTTCGACAGGATTTGAGAGGGAGGATACGGAGGAATGAAGGCAGCAGTTCTGGAAGGGATTGATCGTCTGGTCGTAAAAGAAGTTCCTGATTATGAAGTGAAAGAAGGGGAAGTGCTCCTTCGGGTGCGAGCCTGTGCAGTGTGCGGTTCGGATTTGCGGATCATGCATGCCGGTAACCCCCGGGTACATTTTCCCCAGATAATTGGCCATGAAATTGCCGGAGAAGTGGTCGCTGTGGGAGCGGGGGTAACCAAGTTCCAGGTTGGAGACCTGGTGGCGGTGGGGGCCGATGTTCCCTGTGGAGAATGTTTCTGGTGCCAGAATGGGATGGGGACAAACTGTGCCATCAACTATGCCATCGGGTACCAGTTTCCGGGAGGGTTTGCGGAGTACTTGCTCCTCAACAAGTTGACGGTGATTCAGGGAGCAGTACACCGAATTCCCCAGAGCCTTTCCTTTGATGAAGCCGCTCTGGCAGAGCCCCTGGCCTGCGCCATCAATGGCCTGGAAATGGCCCACCTTGGAGTGGGTGATACCCTCCTTATTATCGGTGCCGGTCCCATCGGGTGTATGATGATCGAAATGGGACGCCACATGGGGGCAACCACCATCATCGTGGCCCAGCGTTCCCCGCAGCGCCTGGAGATGGCCAAGCATTTTGGCGCCGATTATTATTTCCTCAGCGACGAACATCTGGAAGAAGCAATCCGGGAGGTTACCGATGGCGAAGGCGCCGATGTCATCATGGTAACCTGTGCATCCCCGGAAGCTCAGGAAGTGTCACTGCGCTTGGCTCGGCACAGAGCGCGCATCAATTTCTTTGGAGGACTTCCCAAAGGCAGTCGGGATATTTCCATTTCCAGTAACCTGGTTCATTACAAGGAATGTACCATTTTGGGAAGCCATGGCAGTCTTCCCCGGCATCACCGCAAAGCCCTGCAGGTGATGGAACGGGGCATGGTGCATCCGGCAAACTATATCACTCATCGTTTCCCTCTTACCGAAATTCACGAGGCTTTCCGGGTTGCCGAATCACACCAAGGGCTCAAAGTGGTGGTGAATCCGTGAAAGCCCTGGTCCTTTCAGAGAAAGGGAAACTCCTTCTTAAAGAGGTCGAGACTCCGGTAATTTCCCCGGGGGAGGTTCTCCTCCGGGTGAAAGCCTGTGGAGTCTGTGGTTCGGATTTGCCTCGAATCTTTGGTGACATTGCCTACTTTTATCCTCTTATTCCGGGGCATGAGTTTGCCGGTGAAGTGGTGGAAGTGGGCGAAAATGTGGATAAAAGCTGGCTTGGGAAACGGGTGACGGTATATCCCCTTATTCCGTGCCGGAAATGTGCTTTTTGTGAGGCGGGGTTCTATGAACTCTGCGACAACTATGATTACCTTGGTTCACGCCGCCACGGAGCCTTTGCCGAATATGTCGCTGTTCCGGTAGAAAATCTTGTGTCCCTTCCTGAGGATGTTTCCTTTGTCGAAGGAGCTATGACCGAGCCGGCGGCGGTAACCTTTCACGCTTTACGACGGGTGGATTTTTGTCTTGGTGAACAGGTGGTGGTTTTCGGCCTGGGACCCATTGGGTTGTTGGCCGGGATATGGGCCAGAGTTTCCGGAGCGCGATTTCTGTGGGGTGTGGACATCGACGAACGAAAGTTTCCTCTGGCAAAAGAAGTCGGTTTTGATGCTATGCTTCACCCTACCTTTTTGAACCGGATTGAAGCACCTGGAGTGGTGATTGAAGCTTCAGGGAGTGAGAAGGCTTTTCTTGCCGGTTTGGCCCTCGTGCGTAAAAGGGGAAAGGTGTTGCTCCTTGGGAATCAGGAGAAAGAGGTAATGCTTGCGCCAAAGGAATGGAGTCACATCATGCGCAAGGAGCTCACCCTCTTGGGGAGCTGGAATTCTCGCTTTTCCCGTTTCGACTCCGACTGGGAGAAGGTTCTTCGCTTCGAAGCCGAAAAAAGGGTATCCTTCGGACCCCTTGTTTCTCACCGTGTGTCCTTGGAGGAAGCCCCGTCGATGTTAGAGGCGATGTACCGGAAAACGGTATCCTATACCAAGGTTATTATTGAACCGTA
>JABUEZ010000011.1 GCA_013314795.1 Candidatus Profundicultor aquiphilus
AAAGAAGGGGGCGATCCTTTTCTACTTCTCCAAGGAGTGTTACATCGAAGGCCAGCGCTCCGCGACTCCGAGCCAGGTTCCCACCCACGATGTCCACCTGATAGGTCTGGGCTTCCTCCTCGATTCCAGCCACAAATTTTTCCCAAAATTCAACCGATAAAGAAGGCCGCAGTACAAACGACAAAAGCCCCAGAACCGGTGTCCCTCCCATAGCAGCGATATCACTGAGGTTTACCGCCAGAACTCTTTTTCCCAGAAGATACGGGTCGGTATCAGGCAGAAAATGGACCCCCTCTACCTGGGTATCACAGGTCAAAAGGTAAAAAAATCCCTCCCGCCCCTCAATTACTGCGCAATCATCCCCAATACCAACAGTAACCAATCCCCGAGAAGACCGAAACACATTCCCCAGTCTCTCGATAATTCCAAATTCTCCCAGATCCCGAATGGTTTTCATCGTTTTTTACCCCAAAAAGTATCGATTTTCCGGCGAAACGCCCGAGCTGCTTCCAAAGGTGAGGAAGCTCCCACAACGGCCGAAACGATCGCTACGCCATCCACACCGGTAGCCAGCACCTCTTCCACGTTATCCAGAGTGATACCCCCAATGGCCACAACCGGTATCTTCACCGCTTCTTTGATCCGACGCAAACGTAAAAGCCCAATGGGTTCGCCAGCATCTCTTTTGGTGGACGTGGCAAACACCGTCCCCACCCCCAGATAGTCAGCACCCAGCGCTTCCAGTTCCTGAGCTTTCTCTACAGTATCACAGGAAGCACCAATCAGAAGAGAGGGGGCCAGGTGACGCGCATAAGGAATGGGTATATCCTCTTCTCCCAGATGAACTCCGTCGGCTCCCACCGCCAGAGCAATGTCCAGTCGGTCGTTGATAATAAAAAGTACCCCTTCTTCTCTGGTGAGTTTTCGAAGTTCCAGGGCTTCTTCCAGAAAGACTCGTGTGGATACCTCTTTTTCCCGTAACTGGATCACCGATGCCCCTCCCCTGATGGCTTCTCTAACCACTTCGACATTGCTTCGAGGAGCCTGAATCTTCCGATCAGTAATGACATAAAGCGAAAGGTCCATGATGTTATATAACCTCCACCCTCAAACGCTGCACAAATTCTCCCTCAGTTAAAGAATACATGACGTCAAAAAGCGTGTACCGGAAGCTTCCCGGACCCCGGGATGAAGAAGCGGCGATCTCGGCACAAACTCCTAGAAACCCCAGCGCTGCAGAAGCAGCAAGAAGGGCATCTTTTTCTACCGCCACACAGGCCCCACAGAGAGAAGTCGTCATACATCCGGTTCCGGTAACCCGAGTAAGAAGGAAGTCTCCGTTCTGAATCATGGTCGTCCTCTCTCCATCACTCACATAGTCAATTTTACCAGTCACAGCCACAGTGGTGCCTAATATTTTCCCGGCCTCCCGAGCAAGATGAAAGGAGTCAGGAATTTCACCTGACGATTCCACCCCCCGAATGCGGGTCTCTCTTCCCAAAAGAGCGGCAATTTCTGCAGCATTTCCCCTTACCACGGCCACCTTAACTTCCTGTAAGATAGTCCGCGCGCTTTCGGTACGAAAAGCCGTTGCTCCTGCCCCCACCGGATCGAAAACAACAGGTATTCCCAGGGCATTAGCTCTCTTTCCAGCCAGAATAGCACTCCGCACCACTTCCCGGGTTAAGGTTCCAATATTGAGCACCAGAGCCTGGGAATGAGCCACCATTTCTTCCACTTCTTCCTCGGCATACGCCATCACTGGCAAAGCCCCTATGGCAAGCATGGTATTGGCATTATCATTGGTAACCACGAGATTCGTAATGTGGTGCACCAGGGGTCTTGACTCCCGGATACGTCGGAACACTTCCACACATTTTTCCTTTAACCCTGTTTCCATCGTTTTCCTCCTTTCAAGGCAAGGTAGAAAATCCCCGCCATGAAAAAGCTGGGTAACGAGGCACCGAAATCGGAAAGAAAAAAAGAAAAGAAAAGATATATTGCCACACCAGTTATCCAGGATATAATAGCCCCAAAATCAAGGGGTTTTCCCCCCTCAAGAACTTCGCTGAGATCAATTTTCTGACGGCGCAAGAGAAAATAATCAAAAAGGACTACCCCAAAAAGGGGCACAAATATGGCTCCGATGAAGAGTAAAAACTTCTCGTACTCCTCCATGGGAAAGATAAGTGCCAGAATCGTTCCTCCCAAACCGAAAAGAACCGTTACCCATCGCCCCCGCAAGGAAGGGAAAAGGTTGAGAAATGAAACTCCAGCCGAATAGATATCAAGGAAAGTGGTGGTAAAAGTGGAAAAGAGGACCACAAGAAGCGCGGCGACACCAAGGCCCATGGCCAGCATACCCGGTAACGGGTCTGGACTCCTGGTAGCCAGAGCGCTGATAAGGCCTACCCCGTACATCCAGGAACTGGCAATAAAATACCCCAGAAACGTTCCCCAGAATGCCCCTTTTGTGTTTCTGGCAAAACGAGCATAATCAGCCACAAGTGGGAGCCAAGAGATGGGCATGGCAATGACGAGATCAAGACCCATGCCAAAAGGGAGATGATTTTCTCCCTGAAGCCCTACCAGCGTGGACCAGGAAACATTGCGGAGGGCAACATAGGTCATGAGACCCGAAAGAATGGCCAGCGCTCCCACCGCAATCCGCTGCATCCACTTCCACCATTCGGTTTCAATAAGTGCCCAGAAGGTGCTCACCAGGCCAGCAAGGAGAATCCATAACCGGGGATTGCTGTAGTGAAAAAGAGATTGCACGATGAGATCGCTGGAACGAGCACAGATAATGACCATGACCGCCGTCCAGCCAAGTAGCTGAATGATGTTGAGAATCGAAGCAAGATACGACCCTCTGATGCCGAAAGCGATCCGCGTCGACACCATGGAGGGAATGCCCCAATCACTTCCCAAAACACCGCCCAGAGCAAAGGGAATATTCCCAATAAGATGCCCGAGGAGAATCACCCATAGCCCTCGGACAAATCCCAGAGGCGATAGGATTCCACCTGCCCAGATTTCAGAAATGGCAATGGCTGCGCCCATCCAGAGAAGGAAGAAATCCCATCCCCCAAGGTGCCGGCGTTCCGGTGAGATTACCTCAATTGACATGGTTCTTTCCCCCACATCTCTAAGTCAACGACTTTACGAAGTATCCTGACCAGGAGCAGCCCGATAATGCTTCCTGGGATACTACTCAAAAGGAAAGCACTCTGAAAAAAGAAGAGTGTAGCGCTCCGCCCCACAAGCGGCGCCACCACGTAAGTACTCAGCGTCGCACCGATTGGACCTGTACCCACCGGTTCCAACAGGCCCATCCAGTCACTCCGCCTCACACAGTGATAGAACCAACCCACCACTACCACCCCCGGAATGCCCCCGGGGAGGGCAAAAATCGTACCGGTACCCAGCATAATACGTAAAATTCCAGTCAAAAAAGCCGCCAACGCTCCATACCATGGCCCGATGGTAATGCCCGCCAGAACGTTCAAAGCATGCTGGAAGGGAAAAACCTTCGTTGGCCCAACCGGAATATGCACACCGGAAGCAATCACACCCAGAGCCACAAAAAGCCCGGTATAAGCGAGAAAGCGCACATGTTTATTCATCTCTTTCACCTCCAAATAAAAAACCATCTACCAGCGGTAGATGGTTTTTTATATTTCTGAACCAACTCCCTACGCTGGTATTACCCAGATCAGGTTCAATGGGTCGAGAGCTTGACGCTCTCCTCTCAGCTCCGCCTTAAAGGAGCTCCCCTGGTGCTATTCAACTTTACTATATTATAAACCTAACTTCCAACGTTTACAACCACTTTAATGGCGTCCATCTTGTGCTCGTGGGCAAATTGGAGAGCTTCCTGAGCTTTCTCAAGAGGAAAGCGATGGGTGATGAGTGTCGCCAGGTTCACTTTTCCCGCATTGAGAAGATCCACGCAACCCTTATAGGTATTGGCGTAACGAAAAATCCCCAGTACATCCAGTTCTTTATCGATGACTTTGATCACATCGAAATCCACCCGAGCAACCGAGGGAAGACCAATGAGAACTGCCTTACCTCCCTTACGGACCAGTTCCACCGTCATCTGGGTGGTGACCACACTCCCAGCCGTTTCAAAAACCACATCCACACCCCGACCCCGAGTTATCTCCATCACTCTTTCTTTGAGATCGTCGGCTTTGGCGTTAACAGTATAGCGAGCGCCGAGTTCTCTGGCTTTTTCCAGCCGCAGAGGAGAAATATCAACCGCGATAACCTCGGTAATCCCCCGCGCCAAGAGCACTTCCAGAGTGACCAGGCCAATGGGACCGCTTCCCAGAATGAGAGCCACTTGCCCGGGCTCGACCTGAGCCCTCCGCACTGCATAGAAACCCACCGAGAGCGGTTCTACCAGCGCCGCTTCCTCAAAACTCACCGAGGATGCAATGGGATAGGTAAAATAAGCTGGGTGGGTAACATATTCGCAGAACGTTCCATCGATGGGCGGAGTAGCCCAGAACACCACATCGGGGCAGAGATTGTACCGACCGGAGCGGCAGAACTCGCACTTCCCGCAGGGAATACCCGGCTCCATGGTCACCCTATCCCCAGGGCGGAGGTTCTTTACCCGACTGCCTACTTCCACCACCTCTCCAGAGCACTCATGGCCCAAGATAAAAGGCGGCTTCACCACGTAGTCACCGATTTTCCCCTCCACGAAGTAATGCACGTCCGAACCACACACTCCCACACTTTTGATACGAATCAATACCTCTTCGTCTCTGGGAATCGGTATGGGAAGTTCCTCAATGTCAATCTTTCCAATTCCCTTCATTACTGCAGCTTTCATTTTTTCGCTCATACGCAACCTCCCTTTCTTAAGGTAATGGAATGGCCTCTTTTACTTTTGCCAGAAACTGGGCTTCCGGTAAAGCCCCTTCAAAGGAAACGGTCTCATTGATCACCACCTTAGGAACTGCTCTGACATCGTAGCGATAGGCAAGATGGGGAAATTCCACCACTTCCACCATTTCCGAACGAACCAGGGGTCCTTCTATGGCCATCTTGTGGGAAAGCACCACAGCCTGCGGACAGTACGGACAGGTTACCGTGACAAAAGACTGAATGGTAACCGATTGTGGTAGAGCCCGCAGGAAAGCTTTGGTTTCTTCCTGAAGGTCGGTGGAACGGCGAGACACCCAGACCAGCGTTTCCACGAACCCGGAAAATTCGTACCCCGCCGGAATTCCGTAAAAGCGAATCCCATAATCATTTTCCCCCTCCACCACAATAGCCGGAATTTTGTCGATGCCGTACGCCTTCACTTTCTCCTGATCCACAAGAAAATGAAAAATTTCCAGATGGAGCAGAGGAGAAAGTTCCACCACTTCTTGAAGCAAAGTTCGTGTATCCTGGCAGGTTTCACATTCCAGTTCTTGGGTGAAAAACCTGAGGTACACCGGCTGGACCAGGTTCTCCCGCAAAAAGGTTGCCAGTGCTTGCCGATCTTTATCCTGCAGAAACATCCCCATCCCCCCTATCCTAAAATTCCCTCCAGTTTTTTCTGAAAACCGGGAAGTGCTTCGATATCTCCACTGGGGCAACTTTCCCCGTAACGGATGGTTCCATTTCGATCCACAATAAACACCGTCCATTCTGCCAGGTATTCCTTCGAAAGCACCCCAAACGCCTTAATGATATCAAGGGCAGAATCGCTATAAAGTGGGAAAGAAACCGAAGAGCGGTTAATAAATTCTCGTTGCACAAAAAAGGCGTCAGAGCTCACGCCGATAAAAAGACCACCTCGTTGCGCAATTGCTTCACTGAAAGCGTTATATGTAGGTAACAACTTTTCACCCTTCGGACTCAGCACGGAATCAAAAAAGAGAAGCACCGCTCCCTTTCCGGCAAGAATTTGCGAGAGCAAAACCCGATTCCCACCCGAATCGATGAGCCAGCTATCCGGACAAGGTTCGCCAACCCGGATGGGGTTCCGCCATAAAAAGAAGAGCACCTCCTTCATGAAAAGAGGTAATTCCTCTGGACCCTGAGCGGTGACAATATTTCCGTCAACCACAACTGGGAGATTTACAAAGTCCCCTCCGGCGTTGATAACATCGTCTTTGATGGAGAAGAGCCCGGTTATTCGTTTTCCTCGCACAATGTCTGCCGAGATGAGCACCCATGGGGCGCGGGAAAGGGCACCAATGAGTTTCCCCTGCTGATAACATTCCCGCACCAGATTGAGCACCACTGGAAAACGCCGAAGATAATCAGGTGCAAACCCCCCGGGGATGATGATCCCATCAAAGTCACGGGAACTGACCGAGGAGGTGATCACTTCAGCTCTGGCCGGAAAACCGTGCCGTCCCAAAAATGCTTCTTCAGTGCTTGCCCCCACCAGCCGAGCTTCAATTCCCTCTTCCCGCAGACGCAACAGAGGATACCACAACTCCAGCTCCTGGTACTGATTTTCCACCAGAATCATAACTCTTCGCCGAGTCACATCATCCCATCTCCTTCCTCAGGGCAACGAGCTGCAGAAAATGCCTTTTTTCCTCCTCGATAACTTTTTCCAGCCACCCTCTTTTTGCAGGATTTACCAGGGGCATAAAACCCTGATAGAAGAGCACACTTTCCTTCTCCACTTCTATGCCAGTTTCCAGGGCATCGGTAAGGGAAGAGGACCCAACCTGACCAGCCAGAACCTTTCCCAAAATCCCGCTTTCCACGATAGACCCCAGATACTGGGTTACTTCTTCATTGTCCTGGAAAGCCTCTTCGGTCTCTAGAGTACTCAAAAGGTCATTGAAAAAAGCCAGATGCTTTTTTTCTTCCTCAGCCAGGAACGCAAATATTTTTTTGACCTCCTGGTGAGCCGATTCCTGAAGCCTTCTGTAGAAATCAATCCCCTTTTTTTCCAGTTCCACCGCCATACCCAGTATTTCTGCAGGAGCAAAACGTAGAACCATTCGCCCATCCCTACCTTTCTCCACTTCCATTTTTATTTTAACACGTTTTAACCATCTTATCAGGAAGGCTATTCTGACGTACAATAGAAAAGAGGTGAAAAGAATGGGAGAGATAAAATTACCACAGCCAGTAAAGCTTTTTATCGCCACCCTCTATGAGGAAGAAAGGGTCTTGCACATTGTCCTTGAACCGCTTCAGGAACATTTCGGCAAAATAGAATGGCAGAGCCACCCCATTCCCTTTACCTATACCGACTACTATCGGGATATCGGAACAAACCTCGTGCGGGTTTTCCTGGTTTTCAAATCCCTTATAGACCCGGGGCAGCTCGCGGAAATAAAATGGATTACCAATGAAATCGAAAAAAGCACCGGAGATAACGCTAAGGAGCGGAAAATCAATTTAGACCCGGGGTACTTTGACGGGGGAAAAATCGTTCTGGCCACTACCAAAAACTTTGCCCACCGGGTTTATATCGGAAAGGGGATTTTTGCCGAAGCCACCATCAAGTGGGAACGAGGGGATTTCCGTCCCTTTCCCTATACCTACCCAGATTACGCCAGTCCCGAATACCGCCCCATTTTATTTCAGATTCGAGAACTCTATCGCGCTTCTCTGAAAGAGTTGACCCCCAGATCCTCTTCCTGAAAAAGCTCTCGATACCAGGGGTTGGACCGCATCAATTCCTCATGCGTCCCCTCTCCCTTGACTTCGCCATCCTGTAAAAGAATAATCCGATCAAGGTTACGCACCATTCTCAGGGAATGAGCAATGATGATGACGATCTTATCTCCCTCGATTTGAGAGATGGTGTTCAGGATGTATCGCTCCGACTCAGGGTCAAGGTTGGAAGTGGCTTCATCAAAGACCATAATGGGAGGGTCTTTCAATAGAGCCCGGGCAATGGCGATGCGCTGTTTTTGTCCTCCAGAGAGACGACTCCCTCCCTCACCGACATCGGTATCGTACCCATTTTCCAGATTCACGATAAACTCATGGGCGTGTGCCCGACAGGAAGCAGTATACACCTCTTCCGAAGATGCTTCCAAATCACCGTAGAGAATGTTTTCCCGGACCGTGCCTCCCAGAACCAGGGCATCCTGGAGCACCACTCCAATGAGATTTCGCAGGGCCGAAAGCTTAAAGCGCCGTATATCCACTCCATCAATTTCGATGCTTCCCTCATCAGGGTCATAGAAACGAAGCAAAAGGTTAATCAGAGTGGTCTTCCCCGCCCCACTCGGTCCGACGATTCCCACTTTTTCTCCCAGCCGGATTTTCAGATTGAAATGGCGTAAAATTGCTTCCCCCCGGTAGGCAAAAGAAACGTTCCGAAAAACCACACCATCTTTAATGGAAGAAATCTCCACCGCTTCTTTTTCTTCCTGGATGGGAGAAGGAACATCCAGAAACTCAAAAATCCGCTCCGCGGAAGCCAGACTCTGCTGCAAAGTCTGAATACCAGAGGAAAAACGCGAAAGAGGAGAAGAAGCAATGACGAGATACCCCAGAAACGCAATCAACCCTCCAGGAGTGAGATTTCCGTACACCACTTCTCGCCCCCCATACCATATGACCACCATGATGCCACAGGATGTAACCAGCTCCACAAGAGGTGTAAAAATAGCCTTGGCTTTGGCCTGCTGCATGGCCAGATAAAAATTCACTTCGTTTTCCCGTTCAAACCGTTCCACTTCATAATGGCCGCTGACATAGGACTGAATGATTTTCATCCCGGTAACGGCCCGCTCAACAAGAGACGTAAGGAGGGCGGCTTTGTTTTGCAAAAGATGTGAAAAACTTTTGATCTTTTTACCCAGGTAATCGACACTCGTCCCCACCAGGGGAAAAACCAGAAGCGATAACGCTGCCAACCTCCAGTGGATGAAAAAAAGGAACACCACCGAACCGGCAAAGATGAGAAAGTCCATGATGATGTTCACAAAAACACTGGAGAAAAGGTTCTGCAGAATGGTAATATCGTTGGTCATGCGAGAAATGACTTCTCCAGGTTGCGTTTCTTGAAAAAAGGCCGCCGAAAGAGAATGAAGATGCTGGTACAGATCGGAACGGAGTTTGGTAATGGCCCGAAAGCCTGCCAGAGAAATCCAGAAGTTTTGAGCATACGACGTAATCCCTTTTACAAAAAAGATCCCGATGATGCCGAGAGAAATGAACATCAAAAGTCTTAAGTCTTTTTGAATCAGAACCCGATCAATCGTATCCCGCAAAAGCCAGGGCAGGAGGAGATTGAGCCCTGCCCCAAAAAGCGCCATCAGCAAAGCCCCCATGATATACCATCCATAGGGACGGAGATAACGCAAAAGCCGCCAGAGACTACCGGACCTCTTCACCATGCCACGCCTCCATGATGAGGTTCGCAAGACAAAGCGAGGCATCGGGGGAAGGAAGCTCTTCTCTGAAAGACTGCTTTTTTTGATCCTGTAACGTTTCCTCTACCACCGCGAGAAATTGCTCCGCGGCGATGTTTCCTTTGAGTTCTGGAAGCACCTCTTGCTCCCAGAGCAGGTTGGGAAGGGAAATCCATCTGGCTTCCTCCAGTTTCCGACAAAGAATTTTTCTCTTCAGTATTTTACCCCAGTAGGGAATTTTTTCCAAAATGGCCAACGGCCCCATAATCGGGAGCATTTCTATAGCCCTGGAGGTGGGGCAAATAACGATCCCCTTTCTCCCCCGATAGACAATTTCCAAATTGTTGGAACCTGGCACGGTGATGACAAGATCGGCATCCTGAATGAGACTCGAAGTTTTACCAAAAAAAATCGTCATTCCCGATATTTCCGGGATCGCTTCATGCTGATAATGCCAAGGTAAACCCATGGTAAAAGAAGCCTGAGGATAGTGCTCCTTCAGCGCTTCAGCCCAGGTTTGGAAAAGAGGAAAGAGAACCGGATACGCAAACTTTCGGCTCCCGGGCAAAAAGAGAAAACGGGGAGAGCCGGAGGGAAACAAAGGCTCGGTTTTCCACTTTGCCACCGCCGAAGCCAGTAAATCGCCTACATAGACACATTTCTCTCGGGGGAAGCGGACAATGTCCTTCCGAAAACGCACCAGATACCGATCCACCTGGGAAGTCCACCTGGGGGGTACACCGTAAGCCCACAGGGGATACCCAGTTCTTCGCTTCAGGAGGACAGCATAAAAAAGATCCCCGCCCAGAAAGAGCGCAAGACCCCGGGGGAAGGGCGTAAATCGTGAAAGACCCATGACAAAAAGGAGCGTTTCCCGAGGAGTAAAAACCCTCTCCACCAGAGGAAAACTGCGGATGACCTCAACTTCCCGACCAGTGGCAAATTGACAGGGAGGCACAAAAACCCATATCCGGGGAGGACAGGAGAAATTTTTGAACTCCTCCAGAAGAGGCCATAGCCAGTAATACACTTCTCCAGGACTGTTGACTGTGATGAGAAGATGCCCCGTTTCTTCAGAAGTAGGCACCAAGAACTTCCACCACCTGCGCGAAAGGATTCCCCCGGTCAAGGCGTTCCCGAATCTGTTTGGCCCAGACAAGCGCTTTCTCACGCATCTGGGTATCCTGCAATATACTCTCAACCTCCCGCTGAAGGTTTCGCCAGGAAAAATCATTCTGGATAAGCTCAGGGCAGATACGCTCCCCCAGAACAATATTCGGTAACCCTATGAAAGATCCTCGACACACCATCCGCGCCACCCAGAAGGTAAACGGCGAGAGACGATAGACGATAATCTGGGGAACCCCCGCCAGAGCCACTTCCAGAGTCACCGTCCCGGCACAGGCAATGGCCAGACTGGCATGGCGCAAAATACGAGGAAGTTCATCTTTCATCGCCAATGTAACCGGAAAATTACGCAGTTCCTCCACTAACAGTTCTCGTAGTTCCCGGGACGCCGCCACAGCAACCAGGCGATGCAAATCCCCAAGAGAAGAATCCTTTTTCAGATACTCTTTAACTACCGCAAGATATCGCAGCACCTCTATCTTCCGACTGCCCGGGAGAAAAACCACCCAGGGAGTTTCATGGGAAACTTCCCTGGTATCCACTCCCCCTTTTCGCAACAGTTCTAAAAGGGGGTGTCCCACCCATCTGACACAGGCCTTACCAGAAGAAAAGTAGGGAACTTCCCAGGGGAAAAGAGGAAAAATCCAGTCGGCCAGCTGAGCCAGCCGCACCCCCCTTTTTTTACCCCAGGCCCACACCTGAGGCGGAGCAAAGTACACCACCGGAATACCTTGTTCCTGACAGAAACGCGCCAGGCGAAAATTAAAACCAGGATTATCCACCAGCACGACCACCCGGGGATGATGCGTCCTGATAAATTCACAGGAAATATTCCATACCCTTTTCCACTGGTGTAAGGAACCAATGACTTCCAGAAAACCAACGGTGGAGAGAGAAGAAGTAGGATATAGAAGTTGGGCTCCGGCGTCAACGCTTTCTTCTCCTCCCAGAGCAAAAACATCCACTTCTGGGAAGCGCTTCCGGAGAAGACGCACCATTTCCCCCACATACCGGTCTCCCGAAATATCACCGCAGGAGAAAAGAACCGCTCTGCCCATTTTATTTTTCAATTCCCACGATGCTGAGCGAATGCGCTTCGGCCTGAGCCAGTGCTTCGTCCCGGTCCAAAAAGAGGGTTTTTCCACTCTCCACGGCCAGAACCCGACCTCCGAAACGCACCAGAAGTTCCACCGTCTGAAGCCCAATGGTGGGAACGTCGACGAAAAAATCCTGGTCGCTCCGGGCCACCTTTACCACCACACCGCCATGTCCCAGCGCAAGGCCTCTCCGAATGGCTTCATCGGTCCCTTCCGCACCCTCGAGCGAAAGTACTGTTCCCCTTTTCACCACTACCGTCTGGCCAATTTCTTCGTCGGCCAGAAATCTTGCCACCCGAAAGCCCAGAGCGACGTCGGACCATTCCTGCGAATCGGGAATTCTCCTGGTCAACACTCCCGGCGGAGTCAAATAATCAGCAAGAAAAGCAAGGGGCGAAACAATCTCCAATCCTTCGTGTATAAAATCCGCCATAACTTTTTTGATAATCACCTGGTCAGCAAAAGAAGGGGAAGCTGCTTCTACCTCCTGCGCCAGAAAGCCGCCCTGAAAAAGCACTTTCTTGGGAACCTTCCCGGCCAGACACACTTTGCGAATACCACGCTCCCGTGCCAGATGAACAATTTCGCTCACCGAGAATGAAGAACAGAAGAAGTGAACCGGAAGGTCCTCTTCAGGGCGTAAAAAAGAAGAACTGAGCACCAGCACCTCATCGGTAAGACTGGCTTTCTGGTAGACAAGAAGGGGAATCTTGCCCTCACCCGTCAAAAGAAGCATCTTCTCGGACATCTTCCGTGTCTCTGACCCAGCGGGTTACACCCCTCTTGCTCTGGGCGAAAAAGGTGGTAATCTCTCCCACCAGCTCTGCATCGTACCCCATCTTGGGAAGCTCTTCTAAGGCTTTGCGAAGTGGTAAACCACCCCGAGAAAGAAAAGTATAAATTTTCTTGACCGCTTCACGCTTTTCAGCCGAAAATCCTCGCCTCTTCATACCCACCCGATTCAGACCATAAATTCGCGCCGGATGACCATCAGCCAGAGTATAGGGAGGAATATCCATGGTCACTTTGGCAAGTCCCCCCACCATGCACAACCGCCCCAGGCGGACAAACTGATGAACTCCCAAAAGCCCGCTTAAGGTAGCCCAATCTTCAATGGTCACATGCCCACAGAGCATGGCACCATTGGCCATCACCACACCATCACCAATGGAACAATTATGCGCGATATGACAGTAAGCCATGATGAAACAAGTTCGGCCAATTCTTGTCACCTTTCCTTCGCCAGTAGCCCTGTGAATGGTCACAAACTCCCGTATGGTGGTTCTCTCGCCAATGATTACCGCGGTCTCTTCACCTTGATATGAAAGATCCTGTGGCGGAGCACCAATGATGGTATGAGGACCAATGATACAATGAGGGCCAATCTCAACCCGTCCCTCAAGAACAGCAAAGGGGCCAACGCTGGTATAGGCTCCAATCTTCACATCTTCCCCTATAATGGCATACGGCCCTACTTCAACACCCTCTTCCAGGATTGCTTTTTCCGATACTCTAGCAGTGGGATCAACCTTGACCATTTTTGACCTCCCTTTGCAAAAGCTCCACCATCTGCTGATTGAGTTTGTGACCGGAGCGAATACCCAGAAACCCTCCCTGGACCCTCAGCCCCAAAAGCATCAAATCTCCCAGGAAATCCAGTATTTTATGGCAAGCCGCTTCTTGGGGATCCCGCAAGGGATGGTTACTTTGCCCCCAGCGATCAAAAACCAGCGCTTCATCACGTATTCCCAACCCGAGACCACCTTTTAGAATATCCGAAATTTCCCACTCGAACGCAAAAGTCCGCGCCTGAGCAAGACGCACAAAATCATCCCCTTCCCGAAATTGAACACCCCGGAAAAATGTCCCCCTCGGGGTAGCATCGAGAAGATAAAAAACCTGAACGTTATCAGCCGGAAAAGCAAACAGCCCTCTTTCTGTGTCGCCCACTCTGATAACGTGCCGAATCGGAAACGTCAAGCAGGGCTTATTCTGAGTTACCATCCCAGCACGAGCAAGCGCTTCAAAGAAAATCAGAGCACTTCCATCGCCTCCCGGAAGTTCTACCCCCTCGACCCAAACTTCTGTATTCGTTATTCCCCACCCCCAGCAGGCGGCCAGAAAATGCTCTACGGTCTGGAGCACTATGCCTTCCTTGGCCAAAGCAGTCGAACGGGGACCCAGTACAGCATATTCAATCCTGGCCGGGATCCGCGTCTCCCGGGAATTCTGCACCACCCTGAAAACAATACCGGTATCTTCACCCGACGGAAGAATGGTCATCGAAACGCGTTCCCCAGTGTGTAAACCTCTTCCTTCGAGAGTAACCGGAGTTGCCACCGTCCTTTGCCACACTTCTTCATTCATGCTGGAAAATCCTGGTGAGTTTTTCCTCGATACTCTTTAGCTTCTGCCACATTTCAGGCAACTTCCGCACCAGAGCCCTTTCCCGAAGTTCCTTGTGATGGTCCTGAGCGGGAAAACCGGAAACCATAGAACCTTTTTCAACTTTTGATACCACTACAGCCCGCCCGGCAATCTGCACTCCCTCGGGCACATCACAGTGATCCACAACTCCAGATTGGCCTCCCATAACTACCCTATCTCCAACCCGGCTACTTCCAGCAATACCGGATTGCGCCGCAATCACCACGTGCCTTCCCACACTCACATTGTGGGCCACGGTGACCAGATTATCAATTTTCGATCCCTGCCCAATCCGGGTGATTCCCAGAGTTGCTCGATCAATCGTGGCATTGGCTCCGATCTCTACATCATCCTCAATGACCACCCGACCCACATGGGGAACTTTCACATATCTTCCCTGATACCATTCATACCCAAAGCCATCGGCTCCAACTACCACACCACTGTGGAGAATGACCCGGTCACCAAGGACACAATTTTCTCGAATCACCACCTGAGGGTAAACAAGACAGTCCCGCCCAATGACCACATTTTTTCCCACATAAACTTGAGGGTAAATAACCGTACCCTCACCAACTAAAGCGCCCTCTTCCACAATCGAAAAAGCTCCAATCGAGACATTCTTCTGGAGAATCGCCTGGGGATGGACGAGAGCCTGGGGATGAATACCCGTCGGCAAGGAGGGAGACTGAAAAAAATAAGGAACAAGCTGGATAAAGGCATACCGGGGGTTATCAACGAGAATGCAATGCTTCCCCAACAATTCTACCCGGAAATCTTTCTTCACCACCACCGCCAGCGCCAGCGAATTCTGGACACTGGTTGCAAAACGGGGATGATACAAAAAAACAAGGTCACTGACCCCTGCTTCCTGAGGCTCTTTGATCCCCTCCACTTCAAAATCGGGGTCTCCTTCAAGGAGACCCCCAATGATCTGACATACCTCCCGAAGCTTCATTGATTGGTCTTACTCGCCACCAGATTCTTCAATTCCTCAATCACCTTGTCCGTAATATCGAGACCACCATAAAAAACAAGGGGCATTTCCAGAAGTTCTTTCTGGCTCACCGGAATGCGAAGCTCACTCCGAATAACCAGGGTAAGCTTCATATTTTCCGCAACCTTTTTTACCACCGCAATGATATCACCGTACCGTTCATCGAGAAGGGCCTGTCGATTCTTTAACATCTCGTCCCGGATCGGTGCCCACTCGGCGTTCATTTCTTCTTCTAACTTCTGTACTTCTTCTTTGGTTTTACCTTTTCCCTTTTCAGTGAGTTCCTGCTGTCTCTTCTGAAACTCCTCGTTGATTTTCTTTTCCAGCTCAACGATTTTGGCCGTATTGGGATGCGCCTCAAAAACCTTGTTAATGTCCAGCAACCCAATGGAAGAAACATTTACCTCTGGATTGTCTGTCGGAGCCGGTTTCGGAGAAGGAGTGGCCTTTTTGGTCTGAGCGAAAGCCAATCCTGAAACCAAGAGAAATACCATCACCACTGAAACGATAACCAACCGGCGATAAATCTTCTTCATGTACTCTTTCTCCTTTCTACGAAATCCTTAAAAAGTTTGCCCAATACTGACATAGGTCTGTCCACCTTCTTCTCCAATTCCATAATCAATCCGTATCGGACCAATGGGGGTATCAAAACGTAACCCCACTCCATAACCAGTCTTAAGATCCGCAAAACGTATCTCTTCGTCCAAAGACCAGGCATATCCGGCATCACCAAAAACCACCAACTGGGTATTCTTGGCGATATCGAAACGATATTCCAGGTTAAAGACCAGCATCTTCTCACCCTGAAACTCGTAGAGGTCGTACCCCCGTAAGGTGCTGACTCCACCAACCGAGAACTGCTCAAAACTGGGCAACTCCGTGTCAGCAATGCCTCCCACAAAACGGAGGGCCAGGGTAGCATTCTCACCTGTACCAATATAATTGCGAACATCTAAGACGTACTTGCTGTAGTCATAATCACCCCCCAAAAATCTTCCGGCAAACTCCGCCTGCAAACTGCACCACCAGCCACTACGAGGATTAAAAATGTCGTCTCGGGTATCATAGATAACCGTAGGAGTGATCGAATTGGTTTTCCCACCCCCATCGGGAGACTCTCCATCCAACACAGTAATAGTCACATCTTCGGTCTTGTAACGTAACGTCCATCTCCAGTTTTCCCCCACATCTCGCCCCAGGTAAACCTGTCCTCCTACGCGTTCTTCTTCATAGTTCCCCACCACTTCTCGTTCCACCCAATTTTTCTTCTTTTCTACCTGATCATAGATGGCAACCCCAAAGGCAGTCGGTGTCCCAAAAAGCCATGGTTCTTCAAAGGACAAGCGGTACAGCGTCCGGGAACCAAACTCATAGCGCAATTCCAGAGTCTGGGCATTGCCACCAAAGTTCGACTCTTTATACCGGACATAGCCCAGCCATCCCTTCTCACTGTTGTATCCGACACCCACCCCAGCTTCTCCAGTGAGCTTTTCAACCACCTTGATCTTAACCACCACATGGTCCCGGTCGCTACCGGGCTCAAGTTTCATGGAAAGGTCATCAAAGAAACCCAGGTTATAAATGGCTCTCATGCTCTTTTTAATCTCGCCCATGTCGAAAACAAAAGGAGGTTCGGTCTTGAGTTCTCGACGGAGAACATATTCTTTGACCTTTTCCAGACCCTCAAATTCAATCTTCTCCACAATACCCTCTCTAATTTCAAAACTCAGAACTCCATCCTCAGTGAAACGGATATTTTCGATAGCCGTAATGAGGAAACCTCTATCGCTGTAAAGGGCTTTAATGCGTTCCAGGTCTCTCTGGAAGATTTTCCAGTTCATGACCTGCAAGGGAGCAATGATCATAGCCTGCCTGATTTCTTCGGTCTTCAGAGCCGTATTTCCGGTAATCTGAATACTCTGGATCACCGGTAGTTCCTGAACCTTGAAGATGACTTCGATCCCATCCGGATACTGTTTGGTATCAGCCCAAACCTTGGAAAAATAACCCAGATCATATATGGCTTTAATATCGTTCTTAACCTTCTCAGCATTAAAGGGCTCCTTGAGACCAAGGGAAACCGCCGAAAGGATCAAGCGAGAATCAACCTTTTCGTTCCCCTCAACCCGAATTGCCACCACCGGCAAAGAGACTCCCTGCGCCCATCCAAGATGCGCGATACTCATCAAAAGTAAAGTGAAAACCAAAACTTCAAGTCCTCGCTTTGTTATGCTCTTCAAATATAACCAACCTCCTTCCGCTAAAATCTGGTTCGAAATTCCAGCCACCACTCCGTGGCTCCCTTGGAATCAACCTGTCCCTTAAAAGACCATTCCCGACCAAAATCAATTTCTACATTCCAGGACGAACTCTTTTCTCCGCTTAATTCCTGAGTATACCCTAAAGAGACGTTTTTACCAAGTCTTTTTTCCAGGGCCAGCCGGGAAAAATGAGATGGATCAAAGGTTATTTCATCAAAAAAGGGTATCTTAGAAAGAAGCCCACCGCTTTTCTGAAGTAAAAA
>JABUEZ010000293.1 GCA_013314795.1 Candidatus Profundicultor aquiphilus
GGCGAAGCGCATTCCGGACGGCGAATCCCTGGTAATCGTTATCAAAATAGCAGAAAACGTCTCGTTCCTGCCGGAAAAAGTCGATCTTTTCGGCCCAGTTCATGAGTTCTCTCTCGCTATAAAGGTGGGTGTAAAGGGATTCGCTCCCGTGGAGACGCAAGTACACAAACGGAGCGGTCAGGACCTCTTGGTAGGGGAAAAAGGGAGTATCGGAAAAACAGAGCGCAATACCGTTCTGACGAAGAATTGCATAAACCTCTTCACAGAAAAAACTGGGATGACGGAATTCAAAAACGTACCGAAAACGAGGATCAAGAAGCTGCACGAATGAGACCAACCGTTCCCGGTCAAATCCAGTTCGAGGTGAAAACTGAAAGAGAAGCGGACCACAATTTTTACCCAAGCCCCGAAGAGCGTCATAGAAACGCATCAGGGGTTCTTCAACCCCTTTCAGTTTTTTCACATGAGTGATGTAACGGCTGGCTTTTACGGCAAAGAGAAACGAAGGATGAACCTGCATCCTCCAGCGTTCAAAAGTCGACAGACTCGGAAGGTGATAAAAGGAGGCGTTGATCTCCACCGTATCGAAAAATTGTGCATAAAAGGACAACCACTGCTTCTGTGCAACAGCCGCCGGATAAAAGACCTCCTTCCAGTGGGGATAAACCCAGCCCGAAGTCCCTACCAAACACCGTTTTACCATCCCTTCCCACCCTCAGAGGGCAAAAGACCCATCTTTAAAAAGAGCGGGGCCAGATGGTTGGTAGGACCAAAACCACTTCCCAGAGGCAGAGCATATTGAATGATGAGTTCCATGTACTCTCTCACAAGCGGGAGCGCTTCCTCCACGGTTTGACCGAGAGCAAGCAGCGCGCATAACGCTGCCGAATAGGTACATCCGGTACCGTGGGTGTTTTTGGTCAAAATCTTCTTTCCTGGATAGTGACGCAGTTCTTTTCCATCGAAAAGTACGTCCACCAACTCCTCTCCCAAAAGGTGCCCCCCCTTAATCACCACATAACGGGGACCCTGTTCCCAGATATACCGCGCCGCCCTTTCCATGTCCGTGAGATCTTTTACCGAAAACCCGGCCAGAAGTGAAGCTTCTTCGATGTTTGGTGTCACCACCAGCGCCAGGGGGAAAAGTTCTTTGACCAGTGTTTCAACGGCCTCGTTTTCTAGAAGTATGGCTCCGCTTTTTGCCACCATGACCGGGTCAACCACCAGATTTCCGATGCCAAATCCCTTTATTGCCCTGGAAATAGCCCGAATAATGGAAGCGTTATGCAGCATTCCTGTTTTCACGGCATCAACGCCAATATCGCTCACCACAGCCTCAATCTGCTGAACTACGAGATCCTCAGGAAGAGGAAAAACAGCCCGTACCTCTTTGGTGTTCTGTGCCGTAATGGCTGTAATGGCTGACATCCCGTAGACCCCAAAGGCACAGAATGTTTTGAGGTCAGCCTGAATCCCTGCCCCACCCCCTGAATCGGATCCGGCAATGGTCAACGCTCTCTTCATGGTCCTCACCCCCTATTTTTGAAAATGATTCCACCCCCGTGATACAACCGGCTCAGTTTTCCCACTTTTCCGGAGGTATATCCCTTCCCCACTCACCACTTTGCCGATAACCCAGGCCTTGACGCCACAGGTTTTTTCAATTTCTCCCGCAAGTTCCAAAGCAAGATCCTCCCGCACCGTGAAAAGGAGTTCAAAATCCTCTCCTCCCTGGAGGGCAAACTCCAGGGGGTCTTCTCCTCTCTCCCGGCACCACTCCCATAAAAGGGGGGATATCGGTATGGCTGATGCTTCAAGCACCACTCCCACCTTACTTGCTTCCGCAATATGAGATAAATCCTGAACCAGGCCATCGGAAATATCGATGAGCGCCATTCGTTCCTCTGCCTTCCCCAGTAACCTTCCCACCTCCACCCGCGGCGTGGGTAGAAGGAACCTTTCCCAGAGGGGTCGATATCGCTCCTTTTCCATAGCGTCATTTCCTCTGGCAATGGCAAGGCCTGCTCTCGACTCTCCAAGATAGCCGGTCACCAGCACAGCGTCACCAGCTTGAGCGTTGGAACGTAAAAGAAGGGGGCGATCCTTTTCTACTTCTCCAAGGAGTGTTACATCGAAGGCCAGCGCACCGCGACTCCGAGCCAGGTTCCCACCCACGATGTCCACCTGATAGGTCTGGGCTTCCTCCTCGATTCCAGCCACAAATTTTTCCCAAAATTCAACCGATAAAGAAGGCCGCAGTACAAACGACAAA
>JABUEZ010000294.1 GCA_013314795.1 Candidatus Profundicultor aquiphilus
GTTCTCCGGGTCGTTGGGGGCATTCAAGGGGGCATACCTTGAACCCAAAAAGGTGATGAAGTCATGTTCCTGGGTTTGGTGTTTGAAGCGTTCAAAGGTGTTTTTCAGGGTCCGGCAGGCATATTCACACTGGGTTTTGAGGTCTGTATCTTTCACCATGGTGATGCCGAATTCAAACCCTTTTCGACCACGTTCGGCTACCCGGATGGCCAAAAGTAAGGCATAGGGGTTTACTGGATACTCATCTGGGTTCCCGAAGTATTTCTGGGCGATGTCGAGAATGGGTTTTATTTCCTCCGGGAAGGGGAACTTTTTTACCCCTTCCGGGGAGAGGGAAAGGAGGGGAAAGGGTTCTGACGGAGTGGGAAAAAGGGTAATGATATCTTTGGCCAGGATATGGAAGAACCTGGTGAGTTCCGAAAGAAATGTTTTCCACCGGGGTTTGGTTGGTGTTCTCATGGAAGCTTCAACCTCCAGAGTAAAAGGGAAAGGAAGAGGGAGGGTAAAAGAAAGGAGAGAATACTTCCCCATACCCGCAGGGACGAGACCTCCTTTTCCACGGTGAGGAGTCGTTCTTCGAGTTTTTCCAAACGGCGGTCGATTCGGTCCAGGGACTTATTCACAAAGGAGAGCGCCGGAGGGGAGACCTCCGGCATTGAGGTGGGGGAGGGAACCTTGGGCATTAGCTTAAGTCAAAGGTTTGCACGGCGTTATCCTGGATGACGGCGGAGACTTTACCCACCAAGTCACCACCGGTGGAGGCAAAGATGTTCTTCTGGATGATCGTGTCCATCAGGGTTTTCACTTCCTGGTTAGTTAAGGTTCCCTTGGGGTAGCGCAGGCGCAGGGACACATTCCTGCCTGCTTCGTTCTGGAAAGTCATCACCAGGGTTTTCACGGGGGATCACCTCCTTATTCAGTCAGGTCCTTGTCCTCTTCCAGGGTGTAGCTCAATACCGGATACTCACAGGCACCCCCAATGAGGACGGCCACATCGTAGATGTCCTGGTGACTGGCACTGGTTTTCACATTCCCGAAGGCGAGGGTTCTGGTTATAGGGTTTCCCTCAGGGTCGGTACCGATCTGGATTTGAATCCGCAGGCGGTTTACCTTTTCCGAAACAATCACAGGCATGCTGAACACACCTCCTTTATGGGTTTCTATATACAAAAGGGAAAGGGCGACAGGGAAAAGACCCCGGTATGATTCCCCCATCTAGTCCAGTGCAGGCCGGCACTGTGGGTCAAGGAGGGGGAGATGAAAAACGCCGTCACAAACCCTGGGGTTTTGACCCCAGCAATGGTAAATGGGGAATATCACCCTGAGGGGGATATTCGTTTTTGAAGCGGTCCCTTTCCCTCTCTATCCCACACTTTATGTATCCTGATAACCGGCAAAAGCCCTATTCAAGCACCTTTTTTGACATCGACAGAAAAATTTCGCAGAAATGGCCTCTTTCCCTTTTCCCATGCTGGATTGGGGCTATTTTTGTTCTCTCCCTTCTCCCATGCGGGTTTGCGGGTATTCAGGGGGCTCAAATGGGGGTTATTTTCTGTCGACCTCCGGTAACCCCAAAACCCCGGGGGATCGCGAGAATCGGAAAATTGCCTCTCCCCCTCTTGACAGAAGGATTCTTGTTTGCTGTACTACTTTCAAACCGTGCACCTTGACAAGTGAATACCGATTTTAAAATCTTGATTGATAACCCTTTTATGGGTTTGTAGCATGCCTATGAGGGATTGAAACTCGTGCCTGGCAACAAGTGGGGCGCCAGGTGCGGTAGTTTGTAGCATGCCTATGAGGGATTGAAACTTTCTACAGAAGCACAGAAACCAGAGAAGATAATCGCCGGTTTGTAGCATGCCTATGAGGGATTGAAACATCCCCTGAATTGGTGGATGCTGTCCAGCCGAATCCAGTTTGTAGCATGCCTATGAGGGATTGAAACCACACAAGTCCTTTAGCATGGTCGTGAAGGCCAGCATGTTTGTAGCATGCCTATGAGGGATTGAAACCTCTGGAGTCTGCGCACACAACCCTTGGCAGGAGTAAGTTTGTAGCATGCCTATGAGGGATTGAAACGCTAGCGCTTGGCGGTCCATCGCTGGATACCTCCTTTGTTTGTAGCATGCCTATGAGGGATTGAAACGCTAGCGCTTGGCGGTCCATCGCTGGATACCTCCTTTGTTTGTAGCATGCCTATGAGGGATTGAAACCCTGGGGCAGGAAGTATTGTATTTTCCTGCCCCTTTTTGTTTTTTCAG
>JABUEZ010000295.1 GCA_013314795.1 Candidatus Profundicultor aquiphilus
AGGTAGAAAAAAACTGGAGAAAGCGGGAAAACATCCTGCGGAGGTGGGGATACCGAATCCGGTGAGTGCAGCCAGCCGTTATGCCCGGGACGAAGGAATTGTGGTCAAACGAATCGAATTCGGAGAAATGGACTTCATTCTCACCCTTTTTACCCGCCGGCGGGGAAAATTTCAGGCGATTGCTAAGGGAGCTCGCAAGCTTGGGAATCGCTTTGGAGGGGCTCTTGATCTTTTTAATTTCTGTGAGTTTTTGTTCTATACCGCTTCAGGAATGACCAACCTTGTCCAGGCAAAGATCCAGCATTCTTTTCGGAATTTGTTCTGGGAAAAAGAAAAATGGATTAGCGGTGAGTATTTGCTTTATATCCTTGATAAGGTGTTCGAATTTGAAAAGCCAGACGAAAGTGTTCTCCAAGAACTGCTGGATTTGTGGCAGGCGATGTTGCAGCTACGGGAAAAGGATACCAGGTGTTACCTTTTGACGTTGCGTTTTCGGGTTATGCTCTTACGTTTCTCTGGCATTGTGCCTCAGATTACGACATGTGCGCGCTGTGGAAAAAAATTCGGTCAGGAAGAGAGCTTTTTGGTTCTCTCCGAAGGTGAGAGGGTGTGTCATGCGTGCGGTGGGGGGGCAGACGATACCCTTTTCCTTTCGCCAATCTCCGGAAGGATTCTGGAATATCTCTTTTCCTCCTCTCTGGATGAAACCTTGAAATTGCGTCTTACCATGGAACAATTCCAGGACGTTGACGAACTGCTCTCGCTGTATCTCTCACACCATCTGGAAAAGAAAATTTTTCCTCTACGGCACTTTTTGGGGTGGATGAAACAGAATTCTTGACCTATATTTGATACAATTTTTTTTGATTTGCACTGACTCTGAGGAGAAAGGGGGTACACGGGATGGGAAAAGGAGATCGACGGACCAAACGGGGCAAGATATTCGCCGGTAGCTATGGAAAATATCGTCCCAAAGAAAACAAAAAGAGTAAATGAGTTTTTGGCGGGTACATGTTTTACCGGGGCATGTGCCCGCTTGAAACGAAAAAATGGAACGCAAGATTTCTTTGATTTCCTGAGTTGACAGGAGCTTTTCTGGTTGATATAGTTTATCTTCGATGTGTTTTCTGGGGGTAGAGGAGTGTTTTTTCAGGACATCATTTTAACCTTAAGTGGTTACTGGAAGCGACAGGGCTGTGTTCTCGTTCAACCGTACGATATTGAAGTTGGGGCGGGAACCATGAATCCGGCAACGTTTTTGCGGGTTCTGGGCCCTGAACCCTGGAGGGTGGCATACTGTGAGCCATCACGCCGCCCCACCGATGGAAGGTATGGGGAAAACCCTAACCGACTCTATGAGCACTATCAGTTCCAGGTGATTATCAAGCCTTCTCCTTCCAACATTCAGGAACTTTATCTGCAGAGCCTTTTTGATCTGGGAATTGACCCCAAAGAACACGATATCCGATTCGTGGAAGACAACTGGGAATCACCCACCCTGGGGGCCTGGGGATTGGGATGGGAAGTGTGGCTGGATGGAATGGAGATTACGCAGTTTACCTACTTTCAGCAGGCGGGGGGAGTTGACCTCAAACCGATTTCGGTGGAAATCACCTATGGACTGGAACGGATTGCCATGTATCTTCAGGAGAAAGAAAACGTTTTTGATGTCAAATGGAATGAATACCTTACCTATGGTGACGTTCGACTTCAGGAAGAAAAAGAACACTCCATCTATAGTTTTGATGAGAGCGATAAAGAAACTCTTTTCACGCTCTTTGAACTCTATGAACGGGAAGCAAGGCGTTTGTTGGAAAAAGAGCTTGTTTTTCCCTCTTATGACTACATTTTGAAGTGTTCTCACGTTTTCAACCTTCTTGACGCTCGAGGGGGAATCAGCGTCATTGAAAGAAGTCAATATATGGGAAGAATTCGCCAGCTTGCTAACCGCTGTGCGCAGCTTTATCTTTTGCAGCGGGAATCCCTGGGATTCCCGTGGTTAGATAAAGTGGTCTCTGCAGGAGCAAGGTAATGAATACGCGAGATTTGCTTTTAGAAATAGGTGTTGAGGAACTTCCGACCAGCCTTATCGGAGCAGTATTTCAGGAACTGGAAGCAAAGTCGAGTCAAGCCTTTTCCGAAGCTCGCATTAAGTATGGGGGTTTAGAGGTGTGGGGCACCCCTCGCCGGATGGTTGTGTACGTGAAGGAACTGGCTGAGAAACAGGATCCACTTTTTACCGAGGT
>JABUEZ010000296.1 GCA_013314795.1 Candidatus Profundicultor aquiphilus
TCGCCTCATGGAGAGCCTCAGCCCAGATATCACCAATCGCTGTTACATCGGGGTTGGGAGTCCAGCGAATGTCACCATATTTGGCATACATGGCATCCACAATTTCTCGGTACTCACCAGGTTTGGTTCCCCATTTCATGGTCTTTTCTACCACTGCTGGATTCTCCCAAACCGATTTTCTGGTGGGGTTGAAATTATCGTACTTTAAAGTACCGTCAAGCATAGTCTGTGGAGCTGTGGCCCACAGGAGGAACAACCACGCCGCCTCTTTGTGCTTAGAAAGCGAACTCATACCGAGAGACCAGGTCCACATATTTGAGGTAATATTTCCATCGGGTGCTGCCGGAGGCAACGCGTATCCAGTTTTCCCTGCTACCACCGACTGAGCCGGATTCTCATAGGTAGCTGCAAAGAAGTCGCAATCCGTGATTTCGTAAAATCTCCCTGCAGCAAAATTTTGCTTGGCATCATACCAAGTATAGTTTGGCCAGCCCGGAGGTCCAGCCTTCTGGAGAATATCAACCCAGATCTTGGTGATTTCCTTTGCCTGGGGAGTATTAATTGCTGCCGTCAAATCTGGATTGAGATCCTTCTGTCCATAGGTACTGAAAGCAGTAAAGTACCCCGAATGCACCGTTGACCAGCTCTTAATACCACGATTTGCAACCCCGTACACCTGAGGTTTTTCCTGTTTTCCCAACTCTGCCGCTTTGGTCAGAGTATCCAGAAGATCTGGATAAGTGGTGGGTACAGTCAAACCCCATTTCTCGCGCAGATCATTCCGGTATGCCTGGCAGAAAAATTCAACCATCACCGGAATACCATTCCACCGTCCCTGTCCAAGCCCTCCAGCAATCGTTCCGTCCCACATATTGGCCCGCAGTGGCTTCTCGTAGAAATCGTCACGATTGTACCAGGCCTGGTCGGTAAGTTCTGGATTATTCCAGTAGGTATTTAAATCTTCAATCCATCCCGCATACTGGTATCGCCACTCAAACATGGGTGAAGTCATGTACACATCAAAGATACCGCCCCCACTGGAAAGGTCAATAAGCAACTTTTCAAAAAACTCTTCCTCAGGGAGAATCACGTAAGCAACTTTAATACCGGTCAATTGCTCAAAAATGGGCAGTAACGGTCTCAAAGACTCGGTAAAAGGATGCTTATTTAAACCAATCGTTAACTGAGTCCCTTCAAAAGCTTTCCAGTTGATTTTCGCTTGCTGATAATAGGCCAGAGGATCTTCCTGAGCCATCACCACAGAAACCAAAAACACCAACACCACCACAAGCACTAACCCACCGATTTTTCTCATGTTCTAAAATCCCTCCTCCCATCTTTTTACTTAAACAAATCTCGCTTGCCACAACTCTATCTCCTTACCCCAACTTATTTCTGCGCTTTGGCATCACCTCCTTCTTTTATCGAGAAACCATACTCTGGTTTTACTCAAGCTTCCTCAGTATTTCCCCTGCAGTCAAACTATCCACAATCAACACATGGAGAAATTTACCCCGTAAGGCTCCAAGAATTGCTTCAGCTTTTTCCAAACCACCCGCTACACCAACCACCAGAGGACATTTATTCCGCAAGTCATCAAGAGACACCGCAATTCTTCGCTCATTACCACTGAATTCCACTATTTTTCCCGAAACGTCAAAAAATGTCCCGCAGATATCACCCACTGCACCTTGAGCAAGTAACTCCTGGTATTCCTCAGCCGTAATTGCCCCAGTCTGAATAAGCATTGCGCTGGGAGAAACACTACCAATACCCACCAGGGCGAGATCAATTTTTTCCTTCAGGGTAGCCTGAACATTTTCGTCCTTTAGCATGGCATCACGCGTGATTCGGTCTTTGGTAAAAGCAGGAGCAGGAAGGTAATACACCTGAGCATTCAGGGCTTCAGCCAAACGCTTAGGAATCTCGGTGGCAAACACATTGGCAGAAATGCGACTTAATCCCCCCATGAGCTGAACCACACTGAGATTCAAATCCTCTCGAATAAAAGATGGTCGAACATAGCGTACCAGCTCATACAGTGTTCGACCATAGGCAACCCCAATTTTGTTACCCGGGGCTATTGCTTTCAGGAAAAAGCAAGCACCCGCTTCCCCCACAGCTTTTCGAATTAAATCACTGTCCTTGCTGAAAACACTCACCACATGGGCTTTACAAAGACCAAATTTTTCTTCTATCTGCTTCTCCAGGTTCCGGACACCCTCCTGAGAAGG
>JABUEZ010000297.1 GCA_013314795.1 Candidatus Profundicultor aquiphilus
CAATGACCAGGTCTTTCTTGTTTCCTTCCTGAACGATCACCTGGTAATCCTTAATATATCCCTCTTCTTTCAGGATTCTCGCCACTTCCATCTTTAACCTGGATGCAGCCATCTTCACCACGGTTTCACGAGCTTTCAAGGCGTTCCGAATTCGGGTTAACATATCAGCAATAGGATCCGTGTGCGCCATTTCCATTCCCCTTCCTACCAGCTCGACTTGACCACGCCTGGTATTTCCCCCCGGCTTGCTAACATCCGGAAACACAGTCTGCAAATTCCAAACTTCCGCAAATATCCTCGCGGTCTTCCACATAACCGGCATCGATTTCTTCGCCGTACTTCAAACCGATAAGGTTTATTCAGCCTTTCGACCTTGGCTTTACGAGCCATGAGCAGTCCTCCTCATTTTCGGAAAGGTAATCCTAAGCTTTCTAACAATGCTTTTGCTTCCTCGTCTGTTTTAGCCGTGGTGACAAAGGTAATGTTCATTCCCCGAACCCGCTCCACTTTATCGTAGCTGATCTCAGGGAAAATGAGCTGTTCCTCAATGCCAATGGTGCAGTTACCCCTGCCGTCGAAAGCACTGGAAGGAAAGCCCTTGAAATCTCG
The DNA here is from genome assembly GCA_013314795.1 of Candidatus Profundicultor aquiphilus. Classification (GTDB taxonomy): domain Bacteria; phylum Atribacterota; class Atribacteria; order Atribacterales; family Caldatribacteriaceae; genus Profundicultor; species Profundicultor aquiphilus. The sequence goes on from JABUEZ010000297.1 coordinate 610, forward strand.
AATACGAGCAATGGCAATATTCAAGAAACGATCCAGAAACTCGTACATTCTCTCTCCTCTCAAAGTAACCTTACAACCAATGGGCATTCCCTTACGCAATTTAAAATTAGAGATCGACTTTCGAGCTCTGGTAACAAGCGGCTTCTGACCAGTGATAGCGGTTAACTCCTCTACCGCCAGGTCAAGATAATGAGCGTTCTGCGTCGCATCTCCAACCCCCAGATTGATGACCACTTTTTCCAATCTTGGAACCTGCATCACATTCCGGTATCCAAAGCGCTTGAGAAGCTTGGGAACAGATTCTTTCATATATTTCTCTCTGGTAACCGACACTTCCTAAGACCTCCTTGCTATACTTTGTCAATAATCTCGCCACACTTCTTGCATACCCGGACTCTAAATTTGGCATCAGCTACCTTGGTTCGCTTTATCCGGGTAACCTGGTTACAACGACTACACACCAAGCGCAGGTTGGAAATCCTGACCGGGTTTTCCTGGTCAATGATTCCCCCCTGAGGGTTTTTCTGAGTGGGGCGAGTATGTTTTTTTACCATGTTAATCCCTTCCACCACTGCCTTACCATCCTGGAGGAGAACCGTTAAAACCTTACCCCGCTTGCCACGATCCTTCCCATGTATCACTTCAACCAGATCACCTTTTTTAATAGGCGATTTGAATTTCAGTTTCTCTTCCAAAATAAATCACGCTCCTTATACAACTTCAGGCGCCAAGGAAATGATGCGCATGAAATTCTTCTCCCGTAACTCCCGACCTACCGGCCCGAAAATGCGAGTCCCCCGGGGAACATCCTGGTTATTGACGAGCACTGCTGCATTATCGTCAAACCTGATAAATGTTCCATCAGGCCGACCTAACTCTTTTCGAACCCGGACTACCACCGCTCTCACCACTTCTCCTTTTTTTACTCCTGAATGGGGTTCGGCTTCCTTAACTGAAGCAATAATAATATCCCCAATTGTCGCATAGCGGCGATTTGAACCACCCATCACCCGGATGCACATAATTTTCTTTGCTCCGGTATTATCAGCCACCTCAAGCATTGTTCTCGGCTGAATCAACGAACTCTCCTCCTTCCTCAACCCTTGCCTTTTCCAACACTTCTACAACTCGAAAACGTTTCGTCTTGCTCAAGGGCCTGGTTTCCTCAATGAGCACTTTATCGCCTTTCCCACAAATTTCGTTTTCGTCATGGGCTTTAAACTTCGTGCTCCGTTTGATCTTTTTTCCATAAAGCGGATGCTCTGCAATCCTGGTCACTTTAACCACTACAGTCTTATCCATAGCGTCACTAACCACTTCTCCGACAAATCGCTTGCGAGTACCCATCCTACCTTACCCCCTGTTTCTGCAACCCCAGTTCCCGTTCTTTGAGGATAGTCTTAATGCGAGCAATATCTCTCTTTACCATACGTATTCTCTGGGGATTGGCTAATTGACCAGTGATGGTCTGAAAACGCAAATTGAAGAGTTCAGTCCGCAAATCTTTTAGCTTCTGATTTAACTCTTCATTTGTCAAATTACGTAACTCGGAAGCCCTCATTATGGTCACCTCTACTCAATACTTCTCTCGACAATTCTCGTTTTG
>JABUEZ010000298.1 GCA_013314795.1 Candidatus Profundicultor aquiphilus
GTCAAGTCTGGCAGCATCTCCGGCACTCCCAAAAACCAGCGTTCCTCCAGGTTTTGCCTCCTGAGAAAACCCGAGACCGGTGAGGCTGAGAAGCAAAAGGCCGATAACACAGAGTAGCACACCACATCTTTTCATAGGTTGACCCTCCCTCATGGTTGATGTCAAAATTATATCATACCCGGATAGGCAAAAGGGGGGCACGCGATGAGGGGTCAATGCTGGGTATTCTTGATGCTTTTTGTTTTCTTCCTTGCGGGGTGTTTTAGCGCAAAAATCGCTGTTCCCGGGGAGGTTGTACAACTCTTTCAGGGAGAAACCGTGACGTTTGAGGGGTCAGAGTTGTCTATCTGGTTTGTGAAGGTGATCGAGGATTCACGCTGTCCGGAAGGTGCGATCTGTCTGTGGGAGGGAAGGATGGTCATTTTGCTGGAAATCCGGGAAGGGCAACGTCGGGAGAAGCGTGAAATTTCCTTACAGGCATCTCAATTACCCCATGAGGAAAGGGTTGATGAATTTCTCCTTACCATTTCCGCGTTTGGTCCACCAAGAAAGCTTGGTCAGGACGATGTGCCGCCACAATATTATCTGGTGCTGAGTTTTACCAGGAGGTGATGAATCATTCTCTTTCTCTGTACAAAAACGTGGGTTTTTTACGTAACGGAGGAAAGGGTAGGGAGGGAATAAAACAAATTTGCCGGCGCAAAAGATCCAGATTGTAGAGCATCCAGAGATAGAAATCGGTAGCGGTTCGGTTTTTCAGTTTTTTCATCATGGTACTCTGTTCAATCACTGTTATAGCTCTCTGATAGCAATTTTCGTACCATCCCCTGACAGCTTCTTCCCAGGGAATGCACTCTGGGTGTTGTGCTCTGGTTTCCTCGTTAGCGGCACAGGAAGAACACCGAAAACACTGGATAAGGCGAAGGAGTTCGAGATACCCTCCGAGGATCGTGACATGGATATTCTTGAGTCCAGTTTTTTCCCGAAAAATCCGTTCTTCGAGGTGATGAAAAACTGCTTCCGGTGACGACCCCTGTGGTATATTCCCAACGGGAATTTCGATCACTTCGGCATCGATGTACTCTGCTTTTTCGGCTCTGGCCACCGAAATGCGGTGGTGTCCATCGCGAACGAAATAAAATTCCCCCATTTTGATGAGTGACACCACGGGAAGGGATTCACCGCTCTGATAGAGATGATGGATCCGAGCCCAGCGATGGCGGTCCTGCCTTTTGAGAGGGAGGAATTCCCGATCAAAGTCGTCGAATCGATTTTCGGTGCCGACGATTTTGTCAATCGGCACCGTCTGTATCCCTTTATAGACTTCTTCCCCACTACCGGCGATTTCCCTCCAGGGGGAAAGAGGCAAAAGGCGATGACGATGATGCCGCATTTTTCCCAGAAGCTTTTTCCAGAAAGTTCTGCGATACAACGTATCGAACCGGCTTACGCTTTCACAAAGGTTCATCTGACTTCACCAGGGATATTGTAAGGCAGCATGGAACACTTTGAAAGGTGTCATTACCACTCTTGATGAGGGTTGTAAAATAATAGTGGGGGGTGAGGAGAATGAATGATCGATTGATGAATCCGGAGAGAATACGAAAATACCTGAACCTCGGAATTGTTCGTTTGCTTTTCCGGTGGGTGACACAACCATCATCGTGTGGAACGGTGAAGTTGGAGAGGATTTTGCTCTTTTATGGGCGCAGAAAGGACGGTTTATCTCTTTCTGAAAAAATGTCTTTCTTTCCCATTTATATGGTTATTGAAATGTTGCGTTTTTTATTGCGCTGGCAAAAAGAGTACCTGGTGAACGAGGTTTTTGGTTCCCGGAATATCCGCAGGGCCACCATTAACCTGGCCAGAAGTGTCGCCCGTTACGGAGCGACTCAACCGCAAATTTTTGCTGGACCATTGCTTGTGGTGTGGAATTTTACCAATCGGTGTAATCTCAAATGTCGTCACTGTTACCAGAATGCTGGTCGGGCTTCCCAGGAACTGACTCTGAAAGAACGCCTGGATGTGATTGAGGAGCTGGATCGAAATTTTGTTCCGGTTCTGGCATTTTCGGGAGGAGAGCCACTGACTGATCCGGATTTTTTCCCGGTGGCGGAGCTGGCAGCATCGAAAGAAATCTATCTTTCGGTGGCCACCAACGGTGTTCTCCTGACCAAAGATATGTGCCAGCGGCTGAAGGATGTCGGGGTAA
>JABUEZ010000012.1 GCA_013314795.1 Candidatus Profundicultor aquiphilus
AGGGAAAAACAAGGGCAGAGGTTATTTTGGGAGAAATCCTTCGAGAACTCAACGTTTTGGGGATCGAACGAGGGGTTCTGCCCCAGCAGGGGAAAGTTGGCTCGATTTCGGCGCTAAATCTCACCGAAGTGACCAAGGTCCTGGAAGAAAAGGATGGAAAAGTGGTTATTGAAGCCGTGGCTGAAGGGGATATCTTTACCGTTGGCCCCATGCGGGTGTACTTACGGGTGGAAGAATAACCCCCAGAGTGGGAGCGTCAGGAAGGCAATGAGTGTGGTGACGAAGATGACACTTGAGGAGAATTCTGTATCCAGGTGGTAAATGGAGGCAAGAACGTAGGAACTCATCAGGGTGGGTGTGGCAGACTCTAATACCATCACCTGGTGGTAGAGATCTGGTAGGGGATACAGGCGAAGGAGCAAAAGCATCGCCAGGGGAAGCACGAGTAACTTGGTGGCAGAAGCTACCAGAAGGGGCCGGGTGTTTCGCAAAAGGTGTGTTCCAGAGAGTGAAAGACCGATGGCTACCATAGTGAGCGGTACTGTGGCATCGGCCAGACGATTGATTGATTCTCGAAGGAAGGGTGGGATAAAAATCCCGTGGAATGCAACGCCCACAAGGAATGCCAGGAAGGGGGGGAGCTTGAAAATTTCCCCCATGCTCTGGAGAGTGAATTTCCCGTTTTGGCCATAGGTGCAGAAGAGAACTCCCACGGTGTACACGGAGAGGAAGTTTCCCATCTGGTCAAAAAAGATTGCCGGAGGTAATCCCTTCTCTCCGATGATGGCTAAGATAAAGGGATAACCCAGGAAGGCTGTGTTCCCGAACGATGAACCCATGGCAAAGCTGACACTTGTGGATACAGAGAGTTTAAATCCCCGGCGTGCGATGAAATAGGAGAGGAGAAAAAAAATACTGATGACAGGACAGGCTAAAAGGGGAATGCTCCAGAGGCGGGGGTCAAGAGATGAGTTCTGCAGGGAGCGAAACACAAGACATGGAAAGGTTACGTATAATACCAGTTTATTGAGTAATGGTGCAGAGTCTCTGGGGAGCACTCGCCCCAGGCGGAGCACAAAACCCAGGGCAATCATGACGAACATCGCTATCAGGACCTGATACATGGTTCCTTTTGGACTTCGTTACGCAAGATTCCAATTCCCTCGATTTTGACTTCCACCACATCGCCTGGATGGAGTGGACCGACTCCGGAGGGTGTACCGGTGGCAATCACGTCTCCCGGAAAAAGCGTCATGACCTGGGAAATGAATGACACCAGTTCCCAGGCAGAGAAAAGGAGATTGCGGGTGTTTGAGCACTGTTTGAGATTACCGTTGAGGTAGCACTGGATGGTGGCATTGCCGGGATCAAGATCCGTTTCAATCCAAGGTCCCAAGGGAGAAAACGTGTCAAACGACTTGGCGCGGGTCCACTGACCATCTTTTTTCTGGAGGTCCCGGGCGGTGACATCATTAAAACAGGTATATCCCAAAACGTATTCTGGAGCTTCTTCTTTTGACACGTGACGAGCCCGTTTTTTGATAACTACCGCCAGTTCTGCTTCATAATCGACCTGTTTTGCACTTTCGGGGAGGACAATTGGTTCTCCAGGACCAATTACCGAACTTGATGGTTTGATAAAGATAATGGGATTTTCTGGCACCGGATGGCCGAATTCCACAATGTGGTCCTGATAATTAAGGCCGACAGCAACGATCTTGGTGGGTCGGGTGGGCGACAGAAGACGTAACTGAGAAAGAGGAAAGTTTCGACCGGAAAGTTGGCAGGGTAAACGAAAAGGATTCTGGATTTCTGCCACCGTTTCATTCTCGCATAAAAGCCCCCAGCGGGGAATCTGTGTTTCAGGGTGCAGAAAACGAAGAATTTTCATGGTTCAACCTCTTTCGCAAATAATGTTCTTCCTGATGGGAAGCCAGGAAAGGGATATGGGTGGCCAGGTACTTCTTCGCAAAGCCAAGTACTTCGGGAAGACGTCCTTTTCTGTAGAATTCAAGGTAGGCTCTGATCAGGAGACGTCGTAATTCCTTGGGTTTCAGGGTATCGAGTTTGATAACAGGGTGGGCACCATCGAACAGTGACCAGTTGGTGGAAAGAAGGCGTTTTTCCTGGAGAAATTCATCATAGAGAGTTGTCCCTGGAAAGGGGGTTAAAAGGGAAAACTGAACAATGTCCGGGTTAATGTTTCTGGCAAACTCAACGGTTTTTTTGATGGTGTCTTTGGTATCTTTAAGGCTTCCTAGAATAAAGGACCCCCAGATGCGCACACCGTATTTATGGAGAATATCAATGGCTTTCTGGGTTGCTTCCAGGGTGAGATTTTTTCGATACTCATCCAGAATCGATTTTTCGACGCTCTCTAAGCCCAGGTAGACCATTCTTAGGCCGGCTTTAACCATTTTCTTAATGGTAGATTCGTTTCGGGCGATGGTATCGGCTCGGGAAAAACACCACCACTTCATTTTTAGACGATTTTGCTCAATTTTTTCACACAGTCGCTCCACTCTTTCTGGAGAAAGGGTGAAATTGTCATCAACGAAGGCCACTGCTCGGTAGCCCAGGTCAAAGTAGAGCCGCTCCAGTTCCTGAAAAACATTCTCGGGAGAACGAGCTCTCCAGTATTTGCCGGAGAAACGGGAAGAAACACAGAAAGTACATCCAAAGGGACATCCTCGGCTGGTTACGACACTCATGAGCGGTTCACCTTCTATCTGGGTCATCCAGTATTTGGAAAGAGGAAGAAGGTCCCAGGCGGGAAAAGGAAGGTGATCGAGTTGCTGGAAGGGTTCACGGGGGCTTGTGCGGATCAATTGTTCCTTTTCGAGGAAGGAAATCCCTGAAACGTGTGTAAGACTTTTTCCACTTTCAAGGTGTTCCAAGAGTTCCAGAAAGGTTTCTTCTCCCTCGCCTCGAATCACGATATCCACAAATCCAGAGCGCAGAACTTCTTCGTCCTGGAACGTAGGATGATATCCTCCCATGATGACCAGCCGCTTTTTTGCTTTGGCCATCCTGGCAATGCGAAGCGCGGAATGAATGGTGTTGGTCAAAGCAGAAATCCCCACCACCTCGTAGTTATCCAAATACTTTTCTAAATCCTTGGCTTTTTCTACCTGAAGATCCAGGATGTGAATTTCATGGCGTTTCCGGGCAAAAGAAGCAAGATACGCCAGACCCAGCGGTGGAAGCTTGAGTCCAATGTGGTGATAAATACCCTGTGGAGGGGGGTAAAGGAGGAGCACTTTCATCCCATGCGTTCCCTCAGCTTTTCTATGATGGCTTCTCCAACTTCCCAGGTGGAAGAAGCGGTGGGGTCATCGGGTGAAGGTTTCATATCATAGGTTACTTTTTTCCCTTCTCGAATCACTTCGGCCACAGCCCACTCTAAAAGATCTGCTCTTTCTTTTTCCTTGAGGTAGCGTAGCATCATCACTCCCGAAAGAATGGTGGCTATGGGGTTCACTTTTTGTAGACCCCTGTATTTGGGGGCACTGCCATGGGTAGGCTCGAAAACGGCATAGTGATCCCCGATATTTCCTCCCGGTGCTACACCCAATCCTCCCACAAGTCCCGCTCCAAGGTCTGATACCACGTCGCCGTAGAGGTTTGGAAGTACCAGGACATCATAGAGTTCCGGCTTTTGGACCAGTTGCATGCACATGTTATCCACGATCCGGTCTTCGAATAGAATGTCCGGGTAATCCTGGGCCACACTGCGAGCCACTTCCAGGAAGAGACCATCGGAATATTTCATGATGTTGGCTTTGTGAACGGCGGTCACCTTTTTCCGTCCATTTGCTCGAGCATACTCGAAGGCAAAGCGCACAATCCGTTCCGTGCCATAAACCGAGATCGGTTTAACGCTGATTCCAGAATCAGGACGGATTTTCCCCTTACCCATTTTCTCGATAATTCCGATAAGTTCCAGAGTTTCCGGTTTGCCTTTCTCAAACTCCACACCGGCATAAAGATCCTCGGTGTTTTCCCGGATAATGACGATATCCACGTTGTCGTAGCGAGAACGGACCCCGGGATACACTTTACATGGTCGCACACAGGCATAGAGGTCCAGTTCTTTGCGAAGGGCCACATTAACGCTTCGGAATCCGGTACCCACAGGAGTGGTAATTGGCCCCTTCAGGGCCACCCGGTTGCGCTTAATGGAATCAAGCACCGTCTGAGGAAGTGGTGTGCCATACTTTTCAATGACATCCGCTCCGGCTTCCTGGATTTCCCATTCGATGCTCACACCCGTTGCTTCGATCACTTTTCGAGCGACTGCGACAATTTCTGGTCCTGTTCCATCCCCAGGTATCAGAGTGACTCGATAACCCATCATCCTTCCTCCTTATTACTCAAAGGATTATTTCAAGGTTTGTTTTGATTTCTTCCTGCGGTATTTTCCCTGCCTTGGAGTAGGTAATCTTTCCCTGTTTGTCAAAGAAGACCAGGTGGGGAAGAAAGAAAACCCCAAAGCTTTTACTCACTTCCAGAGTTTCATCTACCACCACCGGAAAGGGAACTCCATATTCCTGGACGAAATCCTCGATGTCTTTCTTATTGTGGACTCCCACGCCGATCATGACCAGCCCCTCTTTTTGGTGGGTGCTGTAAAGTTCTTTCAAATAAGGCATTTCTTCTTTACAGTCTCCGCAACGTGGTGAAAAGAATACCAGGATAATGGGGTGGCCCGCAAATTTTCCCAGGTGGAGGAGATTTCCTTGAAGGTCTTCCAAGGCGAAATCCTTATCAAGATAGGGGTGAAACTGAGCAAAAAGAAACGCAAAAACTACAAGACCGATTGGCAAAAGGAGCAGAAGGAATTTTTTCATTTTCTACCCTCTTTTTTCAGCGTATTTGTCCTGTCTGGATAGTATATTCACTGATTCTTCATTTTGTCAACGTTGAAAAGCCTTAGGGCTTGCTTCTACGCTCCATTGCCTTGCTGATTTTCTTTCTCACCGTCGTCGGTTAATATCCGGAAAAATTTTTTCCAGGAGGGTTCATAAATGTATTGAAAAAGGGGGGGTAAATGCATATACTTCACAAGGACTCCTTGTATGGGGTTACTTTGTGAGCGCGGGTGGTTAGAAGCCAATGGAGAGAAGGTCCAAAACCCTGGAGAGAGTTTTCCCTTTGAGCGAAGAAGCGATTGTAGAACTCGCCAATGAATATGGTACCCCTCTTTTCCTTGTTGTTGGGGAGAGGGTTATGCGAAATTATGCTGCTTTTCAGGAGTTTTTCCCTGGAATCGAGATTTTTTATGCTGTGAAAGCCAATCCCCATCCGCTGGTGGTGAAAACGTTAGCCAACTTAGGTTCCTCTTTTGACGTGGCTTCAGCTCAGGAAATAGCCCTTGTTCTGGAGCAGGGTGTTGCCCCGCAGAGAATGATTTTTGCCAACACCATCAAAAGAAGAGAAGCCCTGCGGTATGCTCGGGAAAAGGGTGTGAGTTTACTGACCTATGATAATGAGGAGGAATTGCGGAAAATCAGAACAGTGTATCCGGAAGCAAAGTTGATTCTGCGATTGAAAACTCCCTCTCTGGGTAGCCGGATTGACCTTTCCTACAAGTTTGGTGCGGACCCTGAGGAAGCTGCAATGCTTTTGAAGCTGGCAAAAAATCTCGGTCTTGAAACGGTAGGGCTCAGTTTCCATGTTGGTTCTCCCTGCCATAATCCGGAGAATTACCTCCGCTCATTGGAAATTGTCAGGACGATCATTCAGGAAGGGGATCGAGAGGGAGTTAAGCTTACCGTTGTGGATATCGGAGGAGGATTTCCTCTTCATACTTATTATACCGAAGGTGCCGAGGCCAGCATGGAGTACATGAGCGAGAGAATCTATCCTCTTTTACGGTCTTTTCTGGCTGCGGGATATCGTGTGATTGCTGAACCGGGGAGAAGCCTCATCGGAAATGCCTGTCTTCTGGTAACGAAAGTCATTGGGAAGGCGGTACGTTCGGGGCGGATCTGGTATTACCTTGATGACGGGCTGTATGGGACTTTTTCGGCTATTCCTTTCGATAAAGCCAGTTTTGATTTTTATCCTCTGCGTGATTCCGAAGAAGAAAAGCCCTGTGTTCTGGCCGGTCCAACCTGTGACTCTCTGGACGTCATCGCTGAGGGAGTGAAGTTGCCTCCACTTATGCTTGATGACTTGGTTGTAGTACCAAACATTGGAGCGTATTCGATCGCTTCAGCGACCAATTTCAACGGTTTTGAAAGGGCAAGGGTGGTCCTCGTTTAGTGTGGTATAATTGATATACCTCAGGCTGGAGGTGCGTATGGAATGCTTCACGTGGAAAACCTGAAGGTTACGGTGGAGGATCGCCTGGTTCTTGACGGCGTGACGTTAGAGGTTCGGGAGGGGGAAGTGCATGTTCTTCTTGGTCCAAACGGCGTGGGGAAAACAACTTTGCTTATGGCTATTATGGGTGTTCCCGGTTATCGGATTGTGTCGGGACGCCTTTTTTTTAACGGGGAAGATATTACCAACCTTGACATGGAGGAACGGGCTAAAAAGGGGATTGGTATAGCGTTTCAAAAGATGCCTCCGGTAAGGGGTATTTCTCTCCGGACTATGGGAGAGATCATTCTTAGGACCCACGGTGTCGACGACCTATCTCTTCTTGAAAATGCCGCTCATCGCCTGGATTGTTTTTATCTTCTTTCTCGGGAAGTTGGAGTAGGTTTTTCGGGAGGAGAGGCGAAGCGAGCAGAAATTTTCCAGCTTCTCCTGCAACGTCCTCTTTTTTCCATGGTTGACGAGCCAGAATCTGGGGTGGACCTCGATAATATAGCTCTGGTAGGAAAAGCGCTGAAGGAACTTTTCGAGCGGGAGCAGGTGAGGACAAAGAGGCGGTCGGGCCTTGTCATTACCCATACGGGGTATATTCTGGATTACCTGAATGCTGACCAGGGTCATGTGCTGATGAATGGCCGGATCGTTTGTAGTGGTAATCCTCGAGATCTTTTTGAAGATATCCGTACCAAAGGGTACAACGAATGTTTGAGGTGTGAACGATGAGTGCTGTGGGAGATATTTTACAAACCATAAAAGAAAAAGCTGAAGGAGCACTCGCCAAGAAAGCAGCCTTTGGTCCCGATGTTGATCTCTCGCGCTTTTATGAGTGTTCACCACAGGAACGTATTGAGAGTTTAGACGAAGTGTCGTCCCAGCTGAAGGAGGCGGCCCTTTATGCCGGGGTAGAGCTGGAAAATCCGGGGGCAGGGACCTATCTCCAGGTGGATCGCTCGGCGGTTTATGAGCGGGTTCTTAAGCCTTTTGAGGGGAAACTTGAAATCATGAGTGTCCGCCGGGCTTTGGAAGTCTATCCGGAAATTGTCTCAAAATACTGGTGGAAACTGATTCCGGTTGACACCGACAAATATACCGCTTTTGCAGAACTCTGTTTCACAGAAGGGTATTTCATTCGGGTTTTCGCGCACCAGAAAGTGGATATACCACTCCAGGCCTGCCTTTTGATCTCTGAGAAATCCAGGGTGCAGAGTGTCCATAACGTTGTGATTCTGGAGGAGGGGGCTGAAGCCAACATTATTACTGGGTGTGCATCGGTAAAAGGAAGCGAGGAAGGCGTCCACATTGGAGTCAGTGAGTTTTATCTTGAGCGGGGCAGTCGCCTCACGTTCACCATGATTCATAACTGGGGGGAGCAGTTCCATGTTCGCCCCCGGACCGCGATAAGGATGGAAGATGACGCATTTTATAGCAGTACCTATGTTCTTATGAAACCGGTGGCTTCCTTGCAGACTTTTCCTCAGGCATTTCTTGAAGGGGAGAATGCGAATGCTCAGTTCCAGAGCATTATTTTTGCTAAAGGTCACTCGCACATCGATATTGGTTCTACCCTCCTTTTAAAAGCGGCAGGATGTCGGGGAAACTCCATTTCTCGGGTCTGCGCTGTGGATCAGGCGGAAGTATACACCCGAGGACGTCTCATCTCCTATCACGATGATACTCAGGCGCACCTGGAATGCAAGGGGATCCTCTTTTCCCCAGGAGCTAAAATTATTTCCATTCCGGAACTGGAAGTTCACGGTGCTCCCAAGGCTCGCCTGTCACATGAAGCTGCGGTGGGGCCTCTGGAAGAAGAAACTATTAATTATCTGCGCGCTCGGGGTCTCAAGAAAGAAGAAGCGCTATCTCTCCTCACTCGAGGGTTTTTAAGTATCGACATTCCAGGGATTCCATCGCTTCTCAAGACATATATTGAGGAAATTATCAAGGTCACATCTCGTGACATAATGTAGAGGTGTTATGCTTGGGAGTGCAAGCCTATATCTTGATCCAGGTACAGGCAGGGAAGGCACAGAACATTAAGAAAGAGTTGGCTCAAAATCCTGCTTTTTTGAGAGTGGATCGGATCATGGGTCCTTTTGATCTGATTGCTCTGGTGGAGGCGGAAAGTAACCGGGATATCGGAGAAACCATATTACGGGAAATTCAGTCGTTAAGCGGAGTGAAAAGAACCCTGACTTGCCCAATTATACCTTGAGAATATGGCAATGAGGGAAAAGAAAAGCATTTCTTCGAAAGGTGAGGAGATCCTTCTTTTTATTGAGCAATATTCTCGCAAAAACGGCTATCCACCCACGGTAAGAGAAATTGGTGAAGCAGTAGGCTTGGCCTCTTCCTGTAGTGTTCACTACCATTTGCGCAAGCTCGAGGAGAAGGGTTTTATCCGTAGAGATCCTGCAAAACCAAGAGCGATTGAACTCAATGTGCATCGAGCTGATGCTCGACTCGGTAAAGACGTGGTAGTTATCCCGCTGGTGGAAGATTTCACCTTCAGTAAGAGAGGTTTCGATATTGGAGAGACAAAGAAGTTTTTTCTTTTTTCCCGTTCTCTTGTGGGAGAAGAAGAATGTTTCGTATTGAAGGTTGACGGAGATGGATTCCTTGCCTGGCATATTCTGGGGGGAGATTATCTAGTAATCAATAAAAAGGAAGCAGGTTGTGCAGGAGATTTGGTATTGGTATGGGAGGGTGAAAATATTGCCGTTCGGAAGATGGGAGAAAAGGGGAAGCTTTTGACTGGAGAAAGTGAACCGTCGATTTCTTCCTGGAATGGAACTACGGTGATTGGGAAAATTGTGGGAATATGGAGAAAATTGTAGGGGGTGTTGGGGATGGTCATTACCAGAGAGCTCGTTTTTCCTACTTCGGGGCACAGCGAAGTGGTGAAGATTACGGACAAGGTGGCCGAACTTTTAGCAGAATCTGCGCTCAAACGGGGAATGGTTTTGCTCTTTATCCCTGGGAATACGGCGATCGTAACGACTCTTGAGTTTGAACCAGGCCTTGTGGCTGATGTTAAAAATGCCTGGGAAAAACTCGTTCCCTCCCATGGCGACTACGAACACAATCTTCGCTGGGGAGATGGGAATGGATATGCTCACGTTCGATCCAGTTTCGGCGGGCCCTCTCTGGTGGTTCCCTTTGAAGATGGCAAGCTGATTCTGGGGACCTGGCAGGATCTTGTGCTCATCGATTTTGACAACCGTCCTCGGGATCGGCGAATTATTGTCCAGATAATGGGGGAATGAGATGGAAGAGAAATTTGTCTTTCGTCTTCCAAAGGAGATTTATTTTGGTCTCGGCGAGGGAAAAAGAACTGGAGAATTGATCAAGCGACTGGGAAAAAAAGTGCTTTTAGTGACCGGGAAAAACTTTGCTCGGCAGTATGGGATTCTTGATGAATTACTGGCTTCTTTTGCGGTGTCTTCTCTTGAATGGGTAATCTTTGAAGGTGTTGAACCGGAACCATCTCTGGAGACGGTTGACCGTGGTGTCAGCCTGGCATATCGAGAAAACTGTGATCTGGTGCTCTCTTTGGGAGGAGGAAGTGTTCTGGACTGTGGGAAGGCCATAGCGGGTGTTTGTGGAAATGGAGAGAGCGTGGTTCCCTTTTTTGAGGGAAAGGCTCTACCACACCCTGGCATTCCCTGGGTAGCCGTGCCCACTACGGCCGGTACGGGTTCAGAGATGACCAATAACGCGGTTCTCACCGATTACACCAGAAAGCTCAAAAAAAGTTTTCGTAGCCCTTTCCTCGTTGCAATTCTTGTCATCGTGGACCCCCTCTATACCCGTTTTATGAGTCCGTACCTCACAGCGGTAAGCGGCATCGATGCCCTGATCCAGGCTGTCGAAGCATATACCAGTCCCCGTAAAAACCCTATGACCGATTTTCTGGCGCTGGAAGCAGTCGGAAGGCTCTGGAGATATCTTCCATTGGCTGTTCAGGATGGTGATAATCTCGAATATCGGAAGGAAATGGCTCTGGGGAGCCTGGTGAGTGCCATGGCTTTTGCCAATGCTTCGTCGGGGCCAGTTCATGGTCTGGCACACATGATTGGTCCTGATTTTGGGATTGTACATGGAGAAGCCTGTGGAGTCCTCTTTCCGGCTGTGGTTCGGTTTAATCGGAGTGTTTTGGAAGAACGATATCTGAGGCTTGCTCAGGTTACCGGAAATCGGGGAATTGAGGAATGGCTGGAGGCGTTCGAGGATCTGATGCGGAGGGTAGGTTTACGAACCCGGCTTCGGGAATTTGGTGTTCGGGAAGAGATGCTTATTTCGGTGATTCGACCAGAGCGGATTGGAGCGAGCATCAAGGAGAACCCTCGTTCCATGAGTACGGAAGACCTGTGCTCTATTTTGAAGGAAACCTACTGAAAGGAGGGATTTCAGTTGGAGATGGTACGCGAAAGCGAGAAGAGTTTTCGGAATGGGGACTGGGGCATCAAATATCTTTTTCGGGGTCCCCGGCTTGACTGGGGCGTGGTCTTTTTAAAGCCTGGAACCTGCATGGGTGCTCATTACCACCGGGAAGTGGAAGAAACCTTTTTCATCCTGGAAGGAAAGGGGATATTGCGCATCAACGAGGCTGAAATACCGGTGGAAGGGGGTGTGGCTTTTCGGGTAGAGCCAGGAGAGAGGCATGATCTATGTACTGGCGAGGATTCTTCCCTGAAGGGAATTTTCATCAAGGTCCCGTATTGTCCGGAGGACAAGGTAGATTGTTGAAAAATGAAATCCTCTTTTGAGTTCCTGGCCTCTTCTCTCTATGAGCATCTCGCCCACTGTGACCTCTGTCCGCGCTGTTGTGGTGTGAACCGTTTGAAGGGAGAAAAGGGGTTCTGTCGAGGAGGAGCATTACCCAGAATTGTCAGTTTCCATCCTCATTTTGGGGAAGAACCATTGTTAAGTGGTCAAAGAGGTTCAGGGACGATCTTTTTTGCCGGATGTAATATGCACTGTGTGTACTGTCAGAATTACACCATCAGCCAGTTTGACGAAGGGGAAGAGGTTGATTGTGAAACGCTGGCTGGGTTTATGCTGACTCTGCAAAAAGAGGGATGTCATAACCTGAATCTGGTGACTCCGACTCATTTTTTACCTCAAATTCTCCGTGCGTTGCATATCGCCAGGAAAGCTGGTTTTTCTCTTCCTCTGGTTTACAATACCGGAGGATACGAGAGGATAGAGATTTTGCGTCTCTTGAGAGGCGTGATTGACATTTACTTGCCGGATATGAGATATTCAAGAGATGAAAGCGGAATTCGGTACTCTCAGGCATCTTTTTACCCGTATTTCAACCGGGAGGCGGTGAAAGAAATGTTTTCCCAGGTTGGTGAGGTGGTGTGTAGTGAGGAAAATGTAGCGTTGAGGGGGGTAATAGTACGGATCCTTCTTATTCCCTCTTTGGTTGATGAAGCCATGGAGAACTTGCGGTTTCTGGCGGAGAATATTTCTCGGCAAATTTTTATCACGCTGATGCGGCAGTATCGTCCCATGTATCGAGCTTTGGAATTTCCCGAACTTGGTGGACGAATTGACACTGTAACCTATGAGCGAGTGCTCCGGTATGGCTTAGAACTTGGTTTGAAAAATTTCATCTTGCAGTGAGAGGAGGAAGACAATGGAGGCCGCGTTAAGGCAAATTGCTGAGTTTATGGTTATTTCAGCTCGAACTGCCCCAAAATCGGGAGGGAAAGATTTTGTCACGGTTCAGATCGTAGAGGGGGAATGGTTGCGAAAATTGGGAGAAGCAATGATACAATATGGAGAAGAGACGGGGGTTCGGGGTTTTATCCGGGATGGGAAAAATGTGCTAGATTCTTCGGTGGTGGTGTTGATTGGGTTAAAGGATGCACAGACTATGGGCTTAAATTGTGGGGGATGTGGCTTTGATACCTGCACGGAACTGAAACCGGAGGAAAAAAGAGAATTTAAAGGTCCGCAGTGTATGTTGCGTCTTCTCGATCTTGGTATTGCCCTGGGATCGGCGGTAAAAACGGCTTCACTCTTTAACGTAGACAATCGTATCATGTACCGTATTGGAGTTATTGCCAGGCGTATTGGTCTTACCCAGGATGATGTGGTGATGGGAATTCCCCTTTCGGCGAAGGGGAAAAACATTTATTTTGACCGTAAAGATTAGAGGTGAGTGCATGGGTGAATTCAGGATTCAAGACATTATTGGATTGATCCTGGCAATTTTGATCGTGGCCATTTTGATCAGCATTATTTTGATTTTGCGCGAAAGCGCTCGGGAGCGAAGGAGATGGGCCAGCGAAGAAGAGGAAGAAGAGGAGGTGGAAAAGAGGCGTTTTCCCTTTTCGTCTCGAGAAACTACCCCTAAAGAAGGAGAAGCTTCGGGGGACGTCATAAGAAAGAGAAAGTGGAGTGCTTTATCCCGTTCTCGAATGACCGAAGAAAAACAGGAAAAGGTTGAAAAAGCGGAAGAACCAGAGGAAACGGTCGAAGAAATAGTTGAAGAACATCCCAAGGAAGAAAGAGTCATCCAGGAAGAAATCGAGACGGAATTGACCTTTAAAGAGCCTCAGAAAGCAAAAGAGGAGGTTAAAAAAGGCAAAGAACCGAAGCAAGTGGTCATCGAAAGAGCATTACGAAAGCTTGAAGACCAGGGGATTGACTTTGGTAAATTAAGGCCCCTTGTTACTGAAGAAATGCTTTCTTTTTCCCCTCTCCTCTGGGAGGTGAGGGACGAAGTTCGTTCCGGAAAAGAGTTGGGAGAGATCGTAGTCCACACCGTTTTCCGAACCATTCCCGGGTACTCAGGGGAAGAAGTTGTAGAACGATATCGTTCTGGAGATGTCTCGATTGTGGAGAAGCTGGAAGCAAGAATTAGAACTCCTGAAGGGAGAGATTTCCTCGTTGCCACCCTGGGTCTGGAGTATTTTCATGTTCCAGAACTGGAGCGGGAAGTGAAAAGGGGTAATCTGGAAAAAGAAGAGTACGAACTCCTACGGGCTTTAAAATTTGTAGATCGGAGTACGAAAAGGGAGTTCGCTCGCACCGTTTATACGCAGATTATGAGTGAAGACAAAGAGTGACGGGGTGTTTTTGACTTTTTCGTCTCCCGGCGAGAGAAGGCTGAGGAACTGGAGAAGAGTTTACTGGGTTGTGTTCTTCATTCTCTGGTTCCTTTTCTTTTTTCTCTATTTTCTTGGTTCTTCCCGCTGATTTTTAGTTTTGCTTCTGCCGTGAAGTTGCTTCAGGACCATTGCCCACAAGGTCAAGCTTTCTTTGTGCTATAATTTTTAAAGGATTTGTGAGGGGAGGTGGTTTTTTGAAAACGTGGTTAGGGCTTCTTGTGGCGATTGTGGCGATTATTCTTGCTGTGGTGCCCTTTTCTCAGGTTTCTCGATTGGGTGGTCAGCTTCAGGAAATGGAAGCACGATTTGGGGAAATGGGGAAAAAGGTGGAGAATGTAGAGGGTACCCTCAAGACTCTTCCGGGTGATTTCTCCCAGTTGAGTGAGCGGCTTGGTGGTGTGGAGGAGCAGGTGAAAGCCACCCTGGAGCTTGGCCAAAAGGTAGACGCTTTGGCAACATCGGTGGAGAATCTGAAGAACTTCCAGGTAGAGACGGAGAAAACTATTATCAATGCACAAGCCAGGTTAGGAGAAGTAGAAAAAAGGGCGAAAGGTACAGAAGACACCCTTACTCAAATGGGTGAAAGGCTTGGGATGTTGGAAGAAAAGAGTGGGCGACTTTCGGAAATGGAGTCGCTTTTGGGTACCGTCAGTCAGAAAGTGGATTCATTATCCTCGTCTTTTCAACAAATTGCTGCTACTCAACTTGATGAAAAGAAAGCTATCGGGGAATTTCAGGAACGAATTGGGAATCAGGAGAAAGAAACTGGAGAGTTGAAACAAGCACTAAAAGTTCTTGATGAGAAGTGGCAGAGTTGGGTTGGGAGACTTGAGCATCTGGAATCGCTTGCTCAATCTTCCTTGGAGCAGGTGAAAATGTTGCAGGACAGGGTTAAGACTGTAGAACAGGGTATTGCCGCTCAGGATACCAAGATGGGAGCAATTCTTCAGGAACTTCGGGAAGGTCTTGGAGAATTTCAGAAAACGCTGAGCGCGCTCAACGTCGACCAACGTTTTTCGGCGCTGTTGAAGTATGTTCAGGATAAAGACAAAGAACTCAGGTCACTCTGGGAGGATCTGGAACGACGGCTTCAGGAGGAGGGTAGTGCCCTTCAGGGTTTTGAGAGTAAAGTGAAAGGAGAACTTGAGGCACTGAACGCAGTCCTTGAGGAATTGAAACAGAATATAGCTGTGCTGAGAGGAGAAATAGAGAAAAAATTGCAAATTCTTTCTTCTTCGTTCCAGGAGGTCCAGAATCTCTTGGGAGAAAAGGTCAAGGAGTGGGAAACCATCAGTCAGAATCTTGCGGCAATCCAGAAAGAGTATGTTTCTCAAAATCGCTGGGAGGAATTCGTCTCGGAATGGCAGAAGCAGTTGCAGGTTTTTGAGGGAAGTCTCAAGGATCTGGAAGCCAAGATGAGCGAAAAATGGAAAGGGCTTGAAGAACGCCTGGGCAAGACTGAGAGTTTGTTTAACGAACAATCGCGGCGAATGGAAGAAATTCGAGGGGAAATTGAACCGGCCATTGAGGCGCTCAAAGGGAAGATTTCTGTTCTGGAGAGCGATTTTGAGAAAAATAAAGTATGGATTATGAAGGTGGAGAATAAACTCGGTGAAAGTGCTGGAACGGTTGAGAAACTGTACAAAGATATCGAAGAAGCAGGTCAGAGTATTGCTCTCTGGGAGGGAAAGTTGCAGGAACTGGAAAGCTGGAAAGAGGGTTTGGAGAAAGAAATCGGAGAAAAGGTGGGCAAAGCTTTAGAGGAGTTGCCTGACAAGGCGAAACTGGAAGCACTGGAGAAAGAAATGGCTACTGTTCTTTCTCAGAAAGAGGAGATTTTATCTCAATTGCGCTTTTGGTATGAGGAGCGGGGAAAGTTACAGCAAGAACTGGAGGGGCGTAGGAAAGATATTGAAAATTTGGAAAAGCGTATTGCCGAAGAAGAAGCGACAGGTCGTGCTGCTCAAGAAACTCTGGTTAAGATGAAGGAGGAACTGGAGAACCTTTCTGGGTTGCGAAGAGAGCTTGAAGGAAGGTTGGATCAATTTAATAGTCAGATTTCCACCCTGGAAGCCGGTCTCAAAGAGTACGAAGCGAAAATGGATAACTTGGTTAGCGCCATGAATCTTGAAGTGCAGCGGTTGGCAAAAAGTGTGGAAACCATTCAGGAAGATCTGGGAACGTTGAAATCAGAGGGTGTGGCGCTTCCTCCGAATGTAGCGCAGGCCCTGGACAACCTGGAGAAAGGATTTGAAGAGGTGTCACAGCGCCTCCGGGAAGTAGAAGGCTTTGCCCAAAACTTCTTCCGTATGGGTATTGAGACCAAGATTTCTTCCATGGGAGAGGAAATTCAGGCGGTGGCCAAGAAAATCGAGAGTATGATGGAAAGTTACCCGGCCACATCTGCAGAAATTGAATCGCTCCGAAAAATGGTGGAGGAGTTGCGACAGGGGAAGCTCGACATCGAAAAAAGATTCGAAAATCTTACTCAGGAAGTTGAAAACCTCAAAAAAGGGAAAGAGATTATGGGCGATGTGGAGAGCCTGAATCAGGAGAAAGAGCAGTTACGCCAGGAAATAGAGAGTTTGGCTGGAGAAAGGATAAACCTGGAAAGCGAACTGCAGAAGAAGCAGTACGAGGTGGAAAAAATCAAAGGAGAACTCCAGAAACTTGAGACTGAAAAGGGTGGTTCGGCAGAGGAAATTAACCGGTTACGAGAGACCCTGCGGCGGGCCGAAGAAGGGGTCGATATTTTGAAAAGGCAGCTTCAAGAAAAAGAAGGACAGATTGAGGTTCTGCAGAGGAGAAACGAAGAACTAACCCGTCGATTGGAGGAGACCGAAAAGTATACTTCCTATGTCATTTTGCCCTGGGATAACCTGTGGACCATTGCCCGAAGGTACTATCGAGATGGTCGGAAATGGAAAGCCATTCTTGAGGCGAACAGAAACATTATCACTGATCCGTACAAACTTCAGCCCTATGTGGAAATCAAAATCCCCCGCCAGACTGTGGATGTTGCTGCGGAAAGCGAACCTGGTGAAAAGTAAGAAGGAGGAATAGACATGGACTTAACCGAAGCGATCGAGACACGGAGGAGCATTCGAAAGTTTCGTGCTGAAGAAGTTGCTGAGGAGGACCTGAGGGCAGTCCTCAATGCTGCGAGGCTTGCCCCTTCGGCCAATAACCTTCAGCCCTGGAA
>JABUEZ010000299.1 GCA_013314795.1 Candidatus Profundicultor aquiphilus
TCCGAACTTCCCGTTCCAGTGGATTTTTTCGTTTACACTCAGGAGGAATTCGAAAACCTCACTGGCCGATTTGCCCAGGTTTTGAAGGAAGAAACGATCTGGATTATGTCCTGAATTCCCCCACCACGGGAAATTCGAACAACAAGTCTTCCCCATGAGGAGCATCTTTTAAGGCCTCAGTTAAGTCTTTTCCAGCCTGATGCAGGGCTTGATGTTTTCCACTCCTCCAGAGGAAACTGGCCGAAACATCGTAAACTTTACCCTGAAAGGCCACATATGCTGGACGGCCTTCTTTCCCGTCATACTGATGCAGTTCGTCCTGAGTAAAAATTCGCACCGTTTTACCCCTTACTTTCGGGGGAACCGCAAGGTTCCCCCTCAAATATTACTTCAGGAATTTGGACACAAAAGGCGAAGTTTCCCCTCGGCGCATGAAGTGTCCCGACGGACCTTCACCCAGAAACTCTGAAAACCACGACTCATGTTCAATTTCTTCGTTGAGAATCGCCAGCGCCAGGTCATAGGTCCGATGGTCTTTGCCAGCCGTGAGGTTGCAGATGTAGGTGTACTGCCGCACCGCGCACCGTTCCGCTTCTACGAGGACCTTCAGGATATCCCCTACAGTTTCAATCTTTGCCGGTAAATAGGCCGGGGGACAACCAGAAATGTCATGAAAATCCTTCATGTCTCTGGGTAAAGCCCCACCCAGTTCATAAATCCGGGGAACCAGAGCCTCAAAGTGGTTCCGATCCTCGATCCTGGCCGCCTCGGCAATCTCTTTGATTCCTTCTCCCTCTAGACCAATCAAACTACACCGTAAAATAGTATAGTAGTAATAGGTGGTCAGTTCTGCCGCCGCATTTTTCACCAGGAGTTCTACCAGTTGGTCTACATTAATGCCCGCTTTTTCCACCATTTCCCGGGCTACTTTTGCCACGCTCTTCACCCCACGATGATTTTACCCCGTATAACCCATCGAGAATCCGGGAATTCCTCCGGTAAATTTATTCTTCCTTCTGAACACACGGAATCCGTTCAAAATCCCAGGCATATTTCACCGTTCCCCCCAGGTGCGGTATATACTCGACCACCCTCTCTCCGTGAATTTTGTCCAGAGTAAGGGTTTGCCCCTCCAATTCACCACTTGAAAAATCGAAACGCTCGAATTCCACTTCCTGAGAAGCGGTACGCTCTTCCCGAGTCTCTCCGGTGCAGGCATTATAGTACTGACCGTAATTTTCCACAAACCCCTTCCAGACAAGACCCGCAAACCCGCAGGAAAACCGATATTTCCCGGTCTTCCGATCTAAAAGGACCAGATTGGCAAAAACTCGAAATTTTTTATCGTGGAGCGTCGCTCTCAAAGTAGTCTCGGTTTTTTCCCAACTCCCCGGACGCACCGGCACTTCTCCCTTAACCCCTTTTTGCCGACACAGGGTCACACAGGACTCGTCGAAGGTTCGAATCCGCATTATTTGTGTCCCTGAAAAGTACTGAGCAATAATCTCTTCAGGTTCCCCCGGTCGAAGAATCATCTCCCCCCAAACATGAACATGTCTTTCCATTTCCGATTCCGCTTCCCTTCGTCCGCATTCTTCGGGATTTCCTTTTTCGATTCCCCGATGGCCAAAATCGATCACGATATCTACCTTCCCCCGCCAGCATCGCGGTTCCTCAACCAATGAAACCGAGGTACGTTCCTTCACCTCATCGGGATACCCCTCAGGTTGATACCTAGCGAATACCGTAATTCCTTCCTCCTTATAGCCAGCTTTATACGTCAATCGGATCTTCCCCTCACCATCAGTTTTAACCTTACCCTGGGGTTCCAGAGATCCATCCACCAACCCTTCGGCATGAACGTCAACCACTTCCCCCACCAGGGGAACTCTCTTCCCAAGCGGTGTTAAAACAAAAAGACGCCCTTCAATGGCCGTGGAATCACCAGGATGGATATACACCTCCTCCGGTTCAAGCTCCATAACAACTCCTGCAATGGGCACCGGCGGCATTATTTCCATAACAAGAACCTTACCAATACCACAGGTCTTCACCTGGAAGTCATCGAAATCAAGGTCCATCCCTTCTTGCAGGGTATAAGTTACCGACCCTCCTTCTTCGCGCGTCAAACGCAGCCATATCTGATTCTCCGTCACCACAAAATCCTGGGGAAATCCCTTGGTTGGTTCTAATTCCCC
>JABUEZ010000013.1 GCA_013314795.1 Candidatus Profundicultor aquiphilus
TTTCAGGTGCCACTTCTTCTCATGATTCTCGTGTTCATTGTGATCGGGCTGGCTCTGGAGCGGACCGTCTGGGGGAGAAGTGTGTATCTGGTGGGGAGCAATTATGTGGCGGCGCTTTTTTCGGGAATCCGCACCACGAAAACCATTGTCCTCACCTATTTACTTGGTGGTCTCATGTGTGGGGTTTCGGCGATTGTGCTCATTTCCCGGGTGAACTCGGCACGAATTGGTTACGGAGACACCTACCTTCTGCAGGCTATTCTGGTTTCCGTCATGGGGGGAATCAATCCAGAAGGGGGGATGGGGAAAATTAGCGGTGTCCTTTTGAGTATCCTCCTCCTTCAATCTCTCTCCAGCACCTTTACCCTCTTTGCCATTACCCCCTATGCCCGGGGACTCATTTACGGAACCATGCTTTTGGTCATCATGGTGGCCAACTCCTTTTACGCCCGGCGGGAGCGAAAGCCCGTCAAGACTTGATTTTGGGGAGGTGTAATCATGCAGGAAGGCGATCTCATTCAGGTGGCATATGTGGTGCGAGATCTGGAAGGGGCCATGAAGTTTTATGTGGAAACCATGGGGATTAAACCCTGGGCCATTTACACTTTTGCTCCGCCGGTGCTGGAGCGGTCCATGGTACGGGGTAAGCCCTCGAATCATACCTATCGCATCGCCCTGGCTCAGGCAGGCCCCGTGCAGCTTGAACTCATCCAGCCCCTTACCGGTCGCAGCACCTATGACGAATTCCTGGAGAAAAAAGGTGAGGGGTTGCATCACGTGAAATTCTATTACCCCGATTGCCAGAAAAAACTCGAGGAGTTCAAAGCCAAAGGCATTGAAGTCATCCAGAGTGGGAAATTTGACGAAGACGAACACTATTACCTCGATACCGAGAAATTCTACGGTATCCTCATCGAACTCGGCAATAATGGCTCCATGCGCCAGCCGGAACGGTTTTTCCCGGCGTGAACGGTTTCTGATCCTTGGGGGTGGCGTGATGCCACCCCTTACCTTGGGTTGAGGTTTTATCACCCCACACGCTTTGGTTAGGAGTTTTCCTTTCCCATCACTTCCTGTGGGGTTTTCCTTCCCCTTGTGGTACGGTCAAAATCCTGGTCGAAGCTCACGATGGTGAGGTTGTAGGTCTCAGCCACCGTGTACTGATAGGCATCATCGAAGTCAAGCTGAAATTGTTGGGCAACTGCAGCAAGAAGTGGAACATGTTCAGGGGTTAACCGGACAAGGTGAATACTTGACGATTCGAAAAGGTCTCTTGAAAGCTGGAGGAATACCTCGTATCGCTTTTGTCGAAAGAGAAAGATGCCCAGAGAGTACCAGCTGAACTCTGAGAAAAAGAGTGTTCCGGTGGGACCATGACACAAGAATTGTTCGGCTTCATCAGCCCTTTCCCGTTCTAAAAGGATTTCCAGGAGAATGTTGGTGTCAATGAGATACATCGTTCTCCCACCACTCCTGGATTTGATGTTGCAGTTCCACCGAAGTATACCGAGAACGCAGGTCCTTTAAGGCACCCCTAAAGTGAATCTGAAATGGCTTTTTCGATTTCCACACCCTTTTCTCCCACAGGAACTCCACGAAATCTTCCACCTCTTTCTGGAGCTCCGGGGGGAGTTCCCGGATTTTCTCTTCCAGGGTCTTCATGGATGGCCTCCTCAGGGCATACTCTCCTTTCCAGAATCTATTATACCCCAAAATGGAATGGCCTTTGATGGTGATGTTTCAAAGAAAAACTCAGGGTGTGGTGACTTCCGGGTTTTTAGCCTGTGTTTGTTCCTTATTTTCCTTTCCCAGGGTAAGAAGGAAAACAAAGAGCCTGCTTTTTTCACTTTCGGTAACCTTCCCGAGAAAGGAATAGCGCACCATCCCCTGGGGGTCAACCACCAGGATGTTGCTTTCTCTGGGGGAGAAACCAAAGTCCCGGCGCATGGTGCCATCCCAGTCGGCGTAGAGGGTGATGCCATATTTTCGGGCATTCTGGCGCAGTTTCCGCCTCCATATGGCCCGGGTGAGGAAATTGGCGCTGGAGGCATCGATAATTTGAACCACCTGAAGGTTTTCAAGAAACGGTAAGTTGGTTTCTCGGAAATCACTGATTTCGTATTTGAGGTCGTTATTCACCGCGGCGGTGCGGCGGGTATCATAGAAAAGGACGGTGATTTTACCCCGAAGGTCTTGCTCGGTGAGAGGTTCTCCATCCTGAGAAAATACCTGGAATGGAGGTACGGTGGTATCCACATGGAGTGCCCAGAGAGATGGAGTCAGAAGAAATATCATTCCCAGGATCCAGAGTCCCTGCTTCGCTGTAAACATTGTTAAAACCCCCCTTGAAAGGGTATTTTTCTCTGTAACCAGAGAAATAGACCATAGATTTCCGTTTTTTCCTTTATTCAGAATCTGGGAAAGGGGCAAAATAGTTCTGGCAATTTTTACAATTTTGTCACAAATTGCCCATTTTTTGGTCAAACCTTGCTGGTAGGATATTCGTAAAATAAAGGAAGAGGTGATGGCGATGCGGAAAAATCGTTTTCTGGGAATGGTATTAACCGGTCTTTTGGTACTGGGGCTTTCGACTTTGGCACTGGCACAGAACAACTGGGGGCAGAATCTCACCGGGAAAACTGAATTGATTACCGGCAAGGTCCTTGCGGTTGACCTTACTCCCCCGAATACCAGTTTGCGCCTTCAGGTAGGTGAGGAGGTTCTCACGGTAGAACTCGGTCCAGCATGGTTTGTGGACGATTTCTCTATAAATGTCGGTGACGAGGTCACCATCGTGGGGGAACGGGTCGGTGAAAATACTCTGGTCGCTTACAGTGTGAGCAAAAATCAGGATGGTAACGCTGTAACCCTGACTCTGCGTGATGCCAATGGAAAACCGGTCTGGAGTGGAACATCTGGGCCCAAATCGGGCAACCAGTATCGGAACCGGAATCGGGTTACCCTGCAGAATGGTGAGAATGGCAACGGTAACGGCAGTGGCAACGGCAATGGGAGTAATGGTAACGGCAACGGGAACGCTTCCGGCCAGGGTCACCAGAGTGGCCTACACCCACAGGATGGAAGCGGTAACCAGTGGGGCCAGAATAACCAGAACCAGCCCGGCCAGCAGGGTGGTAACGGCGGAAGAAGATAATCTCGGTTCGAAGTAGAACCAGTCAAGCGGAAGAGGGCGTCCTCTTCCGCTTTTTTTATTTTCCCATCGGGAAGAATTCGAGTGTACCGGTTGATTACGCACTGGAATCTCTGCGAGGATAACTCCAGTCCGCCGTGAATATTGTCTTTTCGGAAGGTGAGGGCGATAATAGGGTTTACCGATCATCGCCATTCGAAGGAATTAAAAGCGGGGGATTGATAGGCTTGGAATTTCGATTATTGAGCAAAGCGTTTCAAAATGGAGGATTTATCCCTGATCTCTATAGCAATACTCGCTTGGGAAAAAACATCTCTCCCCCTTTGCACTGGGAAAATCCTCCCAGAGAGACCAGGTCCTTTGCCATCCTCGTCGAAGACCTGGACGCCCCCCTTATTGGGGTCATTACCCATTGGGTTCTTTATAATATTCCTCCTGAAAAACGGGAATTACCAGAAGGTGTTCCTGAGGGAAAGTTTCTCCCTGATGGAACAGTCCAGGGTCGAAACTTTTTCCGCCGGAACGCCTATATGGGACCAGAACCGCCCTTTGGTACCCACCGCTACCGTTTCAGAATCTTTGCCCTGGATACCAGGGTCAGTTTGGATCCGAAAATGACTCGCAGAAGACTTTTAAAGGAAATGGACCAGCACATTCTGGCTCAGGCCCAGCTGGTGGGTTTGTATGGGCGAAGGTAGCCAACATGAGGAAGGGGTTCTTTTCCGGGGAAGGAAAGGCTAACTGGCTTACTGTCTGGAAGAGGGTTCAGGAAGTATGGAGGAATCTTGTGTATGCCTTTTTGCTTCGGCCCTTGCCTATATTTTCAGCCATCCTCATTCTGGCCAAAAGTGTCCAGTAGCTCAGGAGTGTGCTTTCTGGCCCATTTTCTGGCGCCTTCGCGAAGGATTGGATTTTCCGACCGGAGCAATAGTTCAACCATTTCGTCTTCCTCGAAGTGGTCGAGTATTTCGAGCAGGATTCCCTCCGCACCTGGTGGACAGTGGGTAACAAAGAATTCGTATGCCCCGGCGATGATGACAATGTCTTTTTGCAATAGCGCCTCGAGCAAAACTTCGGTTACCTTTGGACCACCGATTTGACTCAGGGCCCAGGCGGCGGCCTTTTTCAGGCGAAGGTTTTCTCCCCGAAGGATGGCAAGAAGAGGTTCCACAGCCTGGGGATTTCCGATTTTACCCAGTGCCCACACGGCCGCAACGCGGATGTTTTCGTTTTCGTCCTGCAACATCCCCATGAGGGGGCTGGTAGCTTCGTTGGCCCTAATTTTTCCCAGGGCAGCGACGATGTCTTCCCGGACAGATGGGTCTTCGTCGGACAAACTTGCAAGAAGGCTTTCGACAACACGTGAATCCCCCATTTCCCCAAGAACCCAGGCGGCGATCTCCCGCACCGAAGGGTGTTCATCGTGCAGGGCTTGTATGAGATAGGGGATGGCTTCTTTTGCTTCGAGCTCCCACAACGCCATTATGGCCGCATACCGCACCGAATGTTCCCGGTCTTTCAGTGCTTCGATCAAGGGTTTTACGGCTCTTTTATCCCCCAGTCTTCCCAGGGCGTGGGCAGCCTGGGTGCGAACTCGTTCCTCTTGGTCTTCCCGCAACACGGTTATCAGGGGTTCCACGGCCCGGATATCGCCGATTTCCCCCAGGGTGTAGGCTGCACCCATCCGCACTTGAGGAATATCGTGCTGCAGCGCCTCAAGAAGGGATTCCGTTACCCGGGGATCCTTGATTTTTAAAAGGGCCCAAGAAGCCTTCCACCAGAGGTCAGAATTTTCGGCATCCATTTCCTGGAAGGCCTCAATCAAAGGTGGTATCGCTATGGGGTTTCCGATTTTCCCCAGGGCTTCGGCACTGTCCTCGCGCACAAAGGGGTCTTTACTCTCGTCCCGAAGTGCCTCAATCAGGGCATCGACCACCCGTGGGTCGGGTATTCCCTGGAGTTTCCTCACGGCTTCAAGCTGTGCATCAAGATCTCCACTCTGCAGTTTCTGGAGAAGGACAAAAAGGTCATCCATGCTGGTATTGTATCACAGATATGTGGCCGGATTTCTCTACGCAGCTTCGTGCAAAAGAGTTGGCAGTGATTCCGAGAAAATGCGCACTTGACGAAACGAAACCTTGTCAGATAATCTATAGTCACAAAATTCTTAAGGAGGGAAAAGTCATGCACCATCTTAAAGGGTTTGTGTTGATCTCGCTCTGTGTTTTACTGGTTTTTGCTGCGGTTACCCTTTCTGCCCAGGAAGCAAAAAAGTACTCGGTGTATCTTCTGGAAGTTGGTTTCGATAATCCTTATTTCCTGGGACACATCCATGGAGCTCAGGCTGCGGCTTCGAACTATCCCAATCTGGATCTGGTGATTCTTGACGGTCGGAATGATCCTGCTACTCAGGCAACGCAGATGATTCAGGTGATTGCCAAGGGTGTCGATGGTATTCTGCTTAACCCCATTACCAGCGATGCCTTGGTACCGGCGGCCAAGGAAGCCAAGCAAGCTGGAATTCCGGTGTTCTGCACCGACCGGGATATTTCGGACCCGAATTTCCGTCTTGCGGCGGTTGGTTCAGATCAGAAGCTTATCGGAAGGGTGGCAGCGAATTACGCGGTAAAGTTTTTGGAGGGTTCTGGTATTGCAAAGCCCTGGAAAATAGTGATTCTGGAAGGCCTTGCAGGAGCTTTGGCAAACACCGAGAGGACTGCAGGATGGTACGAAGTGTTGCAGCCGCTTATTGACAAAGGGGAGATTACCATTGTGGCCGATGTTCCGGCTGATTGGGCACGGGAACCGGCGGTACGCAAAATGAATGAAATTCTTGCCAAGACCAAGGATATTCACCTGATCCTTGCGTCCAACGACGAGATCGCTGCTGGGGCCATCGTTGCTCTTGAGGCGGCGGGATTGACCCCAAATAAAGACGTATTTCTCGTTGGGGTTGACGCTTCGCCTGTGGGCCTACAGCTCATAAAGGACGGAAAGCTTCTGGCTACCGTGGCTCACCAGGCGTATCTCCAGGGTTACTGGGCTGTGGAAATGATGATGAAATACCTGCAAGAGAAGAAGCTACCTCCTGAGGGGAAATGGCCTAACAACTATATCATCACGGAAAATTTCATGGTGGATAAGTCTAACGTTGAAGAAGTTGGGCCCTTCGGTGAACCCGTAAAGGCAGGTCCTGCACCAGAATTACCTTATTAATTAAACATTAAACTATTATCTCAATTCGTTTTCCAAAGATTGTTATTCGGCCGGGGAGGCTGATCCTCCCCGGCTTTTTATGAGAGAAGGGGTTGAAAGTATATTATGTCTCACCTTTTGCTGGAAGCCAGAAACATTTCTAAATCTTTTGGAGCAGTCCGAGCCCTGGAAAATGTTTCTCTGTCCCTGGAAAGAGGAGAGATTCTCGGTCTGGTTGGAGATAATGCGGCCGGAAAGTCGACGTTTCTTAAGATTCTGGCTGGTGTCCATCTTCCAGATCACGGAGAACTCCTCGTGGAAGGCAAAAAAGTCGTTTTGAGAAATCCAAGAGACGCACGTCATATGGGCATTGAGATGGTTTATCAGGATTTTATGCTGGCACCTAACCTGGATATAGTCGCTAACATTTTCCTGGGCAGGGAAGTCACAAGGTGGAGAGTGTTCCAGAAACTGGAGAAGAAGAAAATGAAAGAGAGAGCAGCGCAGGTGCTGGAGGAATTGGGAGTGCAGTTTAAATCGTTGAACACCCTGGTCATGAACCTGTCTGGTGGGCAACAACAGATGGTTGCCATCGCGAGAGCTCTGCTTTATGATCCAAAGGTGATCCTCATGGATGAGCCCACAGCCAGTCTTTCGGTCAGGGCCATTGAACCGTTGCTTCAGTTGGTGGAAAACCTTAAAGAGAGAGGCTGTTCGGTGAATTATGTCAGCCATCGCCTGCCGGATGTTTTGGCCATCGCAAACCGTATTGTGGTTTTGAGGTCGGGGAGGATTGTTGCGGAAAGAAAGAGAGAAGAGACCAATCTGGAAGAAATCGTGTATTTCATGATGGGCTTGGACAGAAAAGAGGGAGATGCGTGATGTCGACCAGGAGAACAACTTTAGTGGTAAGGGAGGCTGTCAATAAAGCTTATTTTAAACCGGTGCTTTTTCTGGCCGTTGCCCTCGTGCTGGCTACCGCTATTTCTCCCCACTTTTTAACCATAAGAAATATACGGGCGATTCTCATTTCAGCTTCACCATTGATGATTGTGGCGGTTGGTGAAGCCATTGTGGTTCTTACCGGCATGATCGATTTGGGTTGTGAATCTGTTCTCGCTTCAAGCGGTGTTTTGATTGCCACAATGGACCTTATGCTGAGATTTCCAACGTTCATAAGTTTCACTTTGACCCTGGCTTTCGGCTTATTGATCGGTGTCCTGAATGGTCTTCTGGTGGTAAGGGCCAGGATTCCCTCTTTTGTCACCACCCTGGGAATGTACTGGGGATTGAGGGGATTGGCGATGGTGATAAGTCAGGGATACCCCATTTCCCCTTCGGCCGTTTCCTCAAGCGTGAGCTTTTCTTTCCAGTGGATTGTTTCTAATTTCCGTGGTATTCCTGTGATGGTTATTATCGCTTTTGCAGTTGCCATTTTTGCCCAAATTTTTATTTCTGAATTTAAGAAGGGAAGGGAAATATATGCCGTTGGTGGAAATGAACTGGCGGCTCGTAACTGTGGTGTCAATGTAGACCTGGTGAAGATCCAGGTTTTCATGGTCTCGGGTTTCCTCAGTGCGCTGGCGGGAATTATCATGACTGCCTGGATCAATCAGGCATATGCCTGGACTGCTCAGGGGTTCAGCCTGCAGGCGGTGGCAGCGGTGGTGCTCGGTGGCATTCCTTTTATAGGCGGATTTGGAACGGTTATTGGCGTGGTGATTGGTTCTTTTATCATTGCCATGATTTCAGACCTCATTGTGCTTCTGGGTGTTTCGCCTCTTTACAGCTATATAGTGACTGCTGTGGTTCTGGTTGTGGCCGGATTGCAGGTTCAGAAGGGTAAGTTTGTGAAATGACGGGGGCTATTGCAAATGAGAAAACTGAAAGTAGGACTGGTAGGTCTTTGTCAGCCGAATTTTAATGTGCCTTTGGGGAGAGAGATTTATAATCGTTCTGTAACATTTATGGAACGCCTGGGGGTTGAGACGCAGGAATTTGGTTTGTTTGCAATCCCCTCGCTGGTTGCCACTCCTGAGGAAGCCCGGACTGCTGCAAAAAAGCTAAAGGATGAGGGGATCGAGTTTTTGTTAATTCAACATGCGACGCTCTCGAGCGGCGAACTCGTCTTTCCCTTTGTGGAGATGGATGTACCCCTCGGGTTATGGGCATTGCCGGAACCCACGCTTTCGGGCACAATTCCCCTGGGTTCACTGATTGGCATGAACCTTTGTAGTGGGATACTGGGACGATATTTCAAAGATAAAACGGTTCG
Source organism: Candidatus Profundicultor aquiphilus (assembly GCA_013314795.1). Lineage (GTDB taxonomy): Bacteria > Atribacterota > Atribacteria > Atribacterales > Caldatribacteriaceae > Profundicultor > Profundicultor aquiphilus. Next base: position 8,622 of record JABUEZ010000013.1, read on the forward strand.
TTTTAAGTGGTTCTTTGGCGCCCCTGGTGAGGCAGCGCTGGTGAGAAGGTTAGTGACATCGTTCAGGGCGTTAAAGGCAATTGAGCTCCTTAAGGGATCCTGCATCACTTTGATTGGGGAAGTGGCCCCTGGTTTTTACAGTCTCCACTTTGATCCAAGAGATATTTATGTCCGTTTCGGGACGAAGGTTGCCTTTGGTGAGTTCTGCGAGTTAAAGGAAAGGGTTTTATCTTTAGATGTTCCAGAGGTGTTTGCGATAGTAAAGGAAATGCAAGAGATGGGTTCAGGTAGCTTGATCGACGAAAAAGACTTTGAAAAAGCAGCCCGGGTTTACTTTGTGCTCCGCGAGATGGCGGAAAGACATGGCTACGGGGGCCTGGCTATTGAGTGCTGGCCTCGTTTCTATCGGGAACTGGACCTGGTGCCCTGTTCTGTGATCGGATTTTTGAACGAAAAAGGTATTGCCACTGCCTGCGAAGGTGACGTGTGGGGAGTTTTGAGTATGATGTTGCTGAATTATCTGTCTGGAGGAGGCCGCTCCACCCTTATGGATCTGGCTATGTTTGATAATGTCGATGATTCAATTCTTTTCTGGCACTGTGGACCAACGGCCGCGTGCTGGGCAAGCGGAAGAGGTCTTATTTATGCTCCTCATTGTAACATTGGGGAGGGTGTTCCCTGGAGTTCGTTTAAGGGAGCAAGCATGGTTAATGACCTCGTTCTTCGGGAGGGGGAGATAACCATAGCGAGGATTACCAAGGATGGGAAAAAGATTTTTGTCGGTTCGGGACGTTCGGTCGGCGAAAGGAAACCAGGTTACGATGGGAGTCGAGGCTGGGTTGAGGAGCTTTATGTTGGAAGGGAAAGATCAACCGCTCCCGATTTTGTGAACACGGTGATGGTTCATGGGGTGGAGCATCATTTTCCCATTGTTATGGGTAACCTGGTTGAAGAACTTATGGAGTTCGGCAACTGGCTGGGTTTGGAAGTTTTACCTCTTGTACCATATGCGGTTCACTATCAGAAGCCTCGGGAGTGATTGCCTGTGACGCATCGAGAGAGGGTCCATGTGGCCCTGGCGCATGAAGAGGTGGATAGGGTTCCCTGTGATCTTGGAGGAGGCGTGAGCTCACTCACCCAGGGGGCTTACGAGAGGCTTACCAGATACCTTGGTATCGTTCCGGGTGGTGAAGTGGGAGAATTTAAGGTTATGAAAAAGATTGATGAGGAAATCCTTGAGTTGCTGGATGTGGATTTTCGCCATGTTTTCCTTAAGCCTCCCCTGGGTTGGGAACCAAAGGTGTATGAGGATGGAACCTTTGAAGACGAATGGGGGATACGCTATAAGGACATAGGTTACTATACCGAGATTGTCCGGTATCCGCTCGCTAATGCAACGCTGGAAGACCTGGAGACATATCCCTGGCCCGATTTTCTGGATTCTTCAAGAGTGAGGGGTTTAAAAGAGGAAACGGAGTGGCTTTTCGAGCATACCGATTATGCCATTGCCCTGGGTTCTGTGGGGGGAAGAATCATAGAGCAGTCCCAGTGGTTGCGGGGTATAGAGCAATTCTTGCTGGACCTGGTGGCCAATGTGGAGTTTGCCGAAGCGTTGATGGACAAGATTTTGGAACTGCAAAAGCAATTCTTTGGCCTGGTTCTTTCTGAAATCGGGGAGTATCTTGAGGTGGTGGTATTGGGAGACGATCTTGCCTCTCAGGATCGCTTGCTCTTCTCGCCGGAGATTTATCGAAAGCTGATCAAACCCAGACAGCATGAACTCATTGCCTTTATTAAGGAAAAGACCTCTGCGAAGGTGATGTATCATTCCGATGGAGCAGTTTATCCGCTGATACCAGATCTCATCGAGATAGGAGTGGATATCCTGAATCCGGTGCAACCCCGGGCCAAAGATATGGACATGGTTCGCCTTAAGAAAGAATTTGGTAATCGAATTTCTTTTTGGGGAGGAATCGATATTCAGCATGTGCTTCCTTTCGGTAGTCCGGAGGAGATCAAAGAAACGGTGAGAGGAGCCGTTGAGGTCCTTGGGCGGGGGGGTGGATATATTCTGGCCCCGGCTCACAATATTCAACCAGATGTCCCTCCTGAAAGCATTATCACCATGTACCGGGAAGCTAAGAGTTATAGTCCTGGTCGGGATGGGCGGTAATTGTTTGGTGTTTTCTCGCTTTTTGTGGAGATGTTTCAAACTATTCCCTCTCTCCTTGTGTTTTTCCAGAGGGAGATATACAATGAGAAAAAATCCAGGCGTAGGGAGGAAAATGGGAATGAAAAGGATATCGAGAGGGTTAACTGCGGTTCTTTTGTTCGGTTTGATTTTCTTCTCTTTTGCGTTGGCTGAAGGAGCGGGCAGGATTGGGTTGATTTTAGCCACAGGTGGTCTGGGGGACAAGTCGTTTAACGATATTTCCTATGCCGGGGCATTGAAGGCCAAGGAAGAATTAGGGGTGGAGCTCGATTACGTGGAACCCAAGGCCATTGCCGAGTATGAGGGGTACCAGAGAGATTTTGCATCGTCGGGAGATTACGAGATTATCGTCTGTGTGGGGTTTGACCAGGCCGATGCGTTGAATAAGATTGCTCAGGAATTCCCCAATCAGAAGTTTGCCATTGTAGATATGGTGGTCAACCAGCCCAATGTGGCGTCGTTACTTTTCAAGGCCAATGAAGGTGGGTTCTTACTGGGGGTAGAAGCGGCCTACATGACCAAAACCAAGAAAATCGGCATTGTGGGCGGTATGGACATTCCCCTTATCCGAGATTTCTTTATCGGGTTTGAAGAGGGCGTGAAGTGGGCCAATACCGGAGCGACGGTTTTGCCCACGGTGTATGTGGGTGGATGGGCCGACCCCACCAAAGGGAAAGAGTTGGCACTGTCCCTCATTGACCAGGGGTGTGATGTGATCTGGGCGGCGGCCGGGAAAAGCGGTCTGGGGGCGCTTGAAGCGGCCAAAGAGCGGGGAGTTTTTGCCATGGGGGTCGATGCCTGTCAGTGTTATCTCGGGAACCATATTTTTGCCAGTATGACCAAGCGCGTGGACGTGGCGGTGTATGAGACCATCAAAGCAGCTTTTGCCGGAACATTCCAGGGAGGAATATTCGAGAAAGGCATTGCCGAGGGATGGATTGGAAACTGCCGCATCCCCGATGAACAGCCCCTGTGGGAAGAGCGGTTCGGATTTACCCATACCGTGGAAATTCCCAAAGAGGTGATGGACAAGGTACTTGAGGCCAAAGGAAAGGTGGCCAGCGGAGAAATCAAGGTTCCTCGTCCGCCTGAGTTCCAGTAAAGATTGAAGCATGGCCTTTGCGTTACAGGTTCGGGGCCTTACCAAGAGTTTTCCAGGGGTTCTGGCCAACGACCATATTGACCTGGACGTCGAAGAGGGAGAAATCCACGGGATTTTAGGAGAAAACGGGGCGGGAAAGTCGGTACTCATGAGTGTGATCTATGGGCTTTACCGCCCCGATGAAGGTAAGATTCTTGTCCGGGGTCAGGAGGTGGCCATCGGCAGTCCTTCCCAGGCCATACGCTGTGGGATTGGGATGGTTCATCAGAACCTGACTCTGGTTCCACAGCTCCGGGTGTTTGAGAATATCATCCTGGGGCAGGAACCACGGCGAGGAATATTCCTGGAGCGCCAAAAGGCGCGACGGAGGATTGAAGAACTTCTTCACCAGACCGGGCTCAGTATAGATCTCAATGCCAGGGTCAGAGACCTTCCCATCGGGTTGCAGCAGCGGGTAGAAATCCTCAAGATGCTCTACCGGGGGGCATCGATTCTCATTTTTGACGAACCCACCACGGTTCTTACCCCGCAGGAAGTGGACCAGCTGATTACCTACCTTTTGGCTTTGAAAAAGCAGGGAAAGACCATCATTTTCATTTCCCACAAATTGCGGGAAGTTTTTGCCCTCTGTGATCGGGTGACGGTTCTGCGCCGGGGGAAAAAGGTGGGAACCTGTGCGATCAAAGAGGCCACACCGGAGAGTCTGGCAGAGATGATGGTGGGCCGAAGGGTGCTTTTTGAGCTCCCCCGGGGAAGAAAGCCAGCTGAAGAGGTGGTTTTTTCCGTGGAGGGTGTCTCGACGTTGCCTGAGAAAGGCAAAGCGCTGCGGGAGGTAAGCTTTCGGGTTCACCGGTATGAAATTTTGGGGATTGCCGGAGTGGAGGGGAATGGGCAAACGGAACTGGCCGAAACCATTGTGGGGCTCCGTCGGGTAAGGCAGGGAAAGCTCGTTCTCAACGGGGAAGATATCACATACCTTTCGGTTAAGGAGAGGATTAAAAGAGGTTTGGCGCACATCCCTGAAGACCGCCACCGTCGGGGAGCTATCCTTGATTTTACCGTGATGGAGAACCTGATGCTGGGGTTTGAAGATGAACCTCCATTGCGGCGGGGTCTATTGACGCTTCATTTTCCAACCTTGCAGGAGTTTGCATCTTCGCTCATTCGGGAGTTTGAGATTGCCACTCCCGGAGGCGATACCCTGGTGCGAACGTTGAGCGGAGGAAACCAGCAGAAAGTGGTGCTGGCCCGGGAGCTATCCCATCCGGTTTCGGTGCTTCTGGCCTGTCAGCCAACCCGGGGACTTGATGTGGCGGCGACGGAATATCTCCATCGGAAACTCCTGGAATTGAAAAACCAGGGGAAGGCGGTGGTTCTCATTTCTGCCGATCTTGACGAGATCCGGGCTTTGAGCGACCGGGTGCTGGTACTTTATGAGGGGAGAATCATTGGGGAATTGAGTCCGGAAAGTGATGAGTATCAGTTTGGGCTCCTCATGGGAGGGAAGTCCCTTGCTTCGTAGGGCAAGACGCTTTTTGGAATTCCCCTTTTTGCCGGAAGTGGTGGCCATCCTTACGGCCTTTCTTTTGGGGCTTCTGGTGCTTTTCTTTACCGGTTACCCACCTTTGCGGGCTTTTTCGGCTCTTTTCCGGGGAGCCTTTGGAAGTCGCAATGCCTTTGGGCAGACTTTGACGCAGGCCACACCAATTCTTTTTACTTCGCTTTCATTTCTGCTTTCTTTTCGAGCCGGGATTTTCAATATCGGGATAGAGGGTCAGCTCCTCATGGGGGCCTTTGTGGCGGCGCTTTTGGGAACGATGATTCGGTCTTTGCCCTTGCCGTTGCATTTACCCCTGGCACTTCTGGGTGGGGGTCTGGGGGGAGCGCTCTGGGCCCTGATTCCGGCTCTCATCAAGACCTATCTTGGGGCCCACGAAGTCATCACCACCATGATGATGAGTTACATCGCTTCGTATCTCACCAGTTACTTTGTGAATTATCCGTTTAAAGCCCCCGGATGGGTGGCTCAGACCAACCCCGTACAGCCCACAGCCCTTCTTCCTCGGATTCTTCCCCCGACGCAACTTTCTCTGGCTTTCCCTCTTGCTCTGGTGTTTTCGGTGCTCGTTTTCTATTTTCTTTTCCGAACTTATCTTGGCTTTCAGGTTCGGGCGGTAGGGTTGAACCCTGAGGTGGCCGAGAACCGGGGGATTTCGGTGGCCTCACGGCAGATTCTGGCCTTCCTTTTGAGCGGTTTTGTGGCCGGTATCGGTGGGGCGGGGGAAGTATTGGGAGTGCATGGTAAGTTCGTGGACGGGTTTTCCCCCGGGTACGGCTGGGACGGGATTGCGGTGAGTCTGGTGGGACGCCTCCACCCCCTGGGGTGCATTCTGGCCTCCCTCCTTTTCGGGATGTTGCGGGCCGGAGGAATGACCATGGCTCGGGTTACCAAAGTGCCACTTGACCTTTCCCTCATCATCCAGGCCCTGGTGATCCTCCTTATTGCCGCTCCTCGATTGATCCGGATTTTCATTCTCCGCAAGAGAGGTCTATAGAAGATGGGGATTTTGAGTTTGAGTCTTTTCCAGGCGATGTTGCGGATGTCCATGCCGGTTCTCTTTGCCGCCCTAGGAGGGATGTTCTGTGAGCGGGCTGGGGTGGTGAATATAGGCCTTGAGGGAATCATGCTCAATTCTGCTTTTTTTGCGGTTCTGGCCACCTTTTTAAGCGGTAGTCCCTGGATAGGATTTTTGAGTGGCGTCCTTTCGGGGGTTGGCCTCGGGGTTGTCATTGCCATCCTTACCGTCAAGTACTCCGGCAATCAGATTGTGGTGGGGACGGGAATCAATGTTTTTGGCCTGGGCTTCAGTGCCTTTATGTGCCAGAAAATCTGGGGTTCTCGAGGGGCCTCGGGAAGTGTGGCGGGTTTGCCTCTTTTGCGAGTACCCTATCTTGAGCAGGTCCTGGGTGAAAATACGATTCTTATCTATGTAGCCTTTGCCTTGATTATTCTATCGCACCTTTTCCTCTTTCATACTCCTTGGGGATTGCGGCTTCGAGCGGTGGGAGAAAATCCCCAGGCGGCCGATACCGCCGGAGTCAATGTCCATCGCTACAAAATGGTATTTGTGACCCTGGGTTCAGGCATTACCGGGCTGGGAGGAGTGTTTCTTTCGCTGGCGCATCTCAGCTTCTTTGCCTGGGGTATGACCAGTGGCCGGGGCTTCATGGGCCTGGCGGCCATGATTTTTGGGAAATGGACCCCTCTGGGATGTTTTCTGGCCAGTCTCCTTTTCGGTTTCACCGATGCTTTGCAGATGCGTGTTCAGGCTTTGGGAATCCTTCCCTCGCAGATTATCCTCCTTTTCCCCTATGTGGTAACGATTCTTGTGCTCTCCGGGTTTGTGGGGAAGGCACTTCCTCCTTCGGATTACAAACCTTACGAGAAGCGGTAGCCGCATGGTTTTCTCCTGAAAGGGTAATGTGATACAATAGTTACCTTTGAAGAGGAGGATTGGAGGGGGTAAGAGTGGGAGCGGGCCGCCATTCTTCAAAGGAGTGGTCGAAACACAACAGAGAAAGAAAGAACATGGTGCTCTTTCTTTCTCTGTTACTTCTGGCTGCTTTTTCCTTGCATGGACTTTTTCTTCTCCTCGGCAGGGGGTTTCTTTTCTCCTGGCGGTTTGCCGTGAATGGTCTGGTGATCCTTTTTCTTGCGATTTTCTCTTTTAAGTTCCTCCTTGTGGCTTTGCGTTCGACGTTTTTCTGGATGGGAATGTGGTTTATTTTCCTGGGAGAGGCCCTGTTTCTGGTGGAGTATCCGACGCGCTTTACCGTTCAGGAGGTCTTGCATGGTGCGTTCCTTTTGGGAGGATCGTTCCTTGTGGTTCTGGGACTCTGGCAAGAGAAAAGGCAATCGTTTTACCCGGGAATGGAGGAATTTTTGGAGCAGATCAGTAAACCGGCTCTTTTTCTGGACGAAGCCGGGCGGATTCAGGGGATGAATGCGAAAGCCACGGATCTTTTGGGGTACGCCTTTACGGACCTCAAAGGGTGTCCTTTTGTGCGGTTTCTTCCCCCGGCAATACAGGAAAAGGCCTGGGATCGTTTTCGGAAAATTCAGAAGGGGAAAAGCGAGGACACCTTGTTCTGGATCACCACCAAGGAGGGGAAAGAGATTCTGGTCCGGGCAATCCCCCTTTTCCCAGTGCCCGGAAATGAAGAGGGATTGGTTTTTGAACTGGAAGACGTCACCAGGAGTCGACTCAACCGCTTGTCTTTTTACCGGGAAGGGCGGCGGTTAAGGAATTACCTGGAAGCGGTGCAGGATATTTTCCTCATCCTTGATGAGGAAGGGAAGGTACAGTACATCAATCGGGTGGGGAGTGCTCTTCTGGGGGTAAGACGGAAAGAGATTTTGGGGCAAACTCTGGAACGTTTTATCAGGGACGAAGAACATTCCAGGGAAAAGCTCGTTTTCCAAAAACTTCGAGAAGGACAACCAATCCCCGAAGATGAACGCATCGTAAGTGTTCTGACCAAGAGGGGTGAGGTGCGGCAAATTCGCTGGAATTACCGGGTTCTTTCCGATTCGGCCGGTAC
>JABUEZ010000300.1 GCA_013314795.1 Candidatus Profundicultor aquiphilus
GGAGTTATTGTCATCGTGGTGGTTGCGTTTTATAGAGAGAGAGAATGACTCCCTGCTCTGGATAATCCGCATCCGTTAAGCAAGGTTGACTTGAATGCTCATTGACAAGAAAATAGAAACGTGCTTTAATTTTCTATAATGCCTGGTAAATACAATAATACCTTATAATGTGTTGCCTTAGGGCGTAAGGAGGCGTGAACTTGGCAGAGAGACAATTGAATCGAAGAGTTCCCATTCCCCTTTATTATCAGTTGAAAGAGATGATTAAAGAACAAATCGAAGATGGTTCTTTTCAGCCGGGAGACTTGCTGCCTTCAGAGAGAGAACTTTCCGAACGATACGGGATCAGCAGGCCCACTGTAAGGCAGGCAATTAAGGATCTGGTATACGAGGGGTTTCTGGTTCGTGAAAAAGGGAGAGGAACTTACGTTTCTAAACCCAAGATCAATTATGGGTTTATTCAACGCTTCGTGACATTTTATGACGACATGGCTCAGCATGGGTTAGCAGTCAAAACCAAAGTTTTGCGTCGGGAAATCCGTGAAGCTGGAAAGAAAATTGCTCGATTTTTGAATCTTGATCCTCAGGATCAGATTATCTTCTTGGAACGACTCCGTTTTGTAGAAGATGAGCCGGTGGTAAGGGTGCAGAACCATATTCCCTATCGCCTCTGTCCTGAACTCTTGAAGGAAGATCTGACGGACCGTTCTCTTTATCACTTGCTTTCTGAAAAGTATGGATTGAAGCCGCATCGGGCAGAGATAGCTCTGGAAGCCATGGTTGCCGACGAAATTGATGCTTCTTTTTTGGGGATAGAGGTTGGAGCTCCTATCTTACTTATGGAAAATATCACCTTCATGGAAGGTGGTATGCCGATGGACTTCTTCCAGTCTCGCTTTCGAGGAGACAAGGGAAGAGTGAAAGTGGAGGTGATGGGAGGGCTGTAAGGTAAGAAAATGTGTTTGGATATGGTGGTTTTTTGCAAAATTTCAGAAAGGAGATGAGGGATTTGAAGAGGGGAATAGTATTGGGGATTATGGTTTTGCTGGTGTTAGGTATCAGTTTTGCCAGTGCGCAGGAGAAAATACCTGAAATTGTTATCGGGTGGACGCCTCCAGATATTACCGGGGTTTTTAAAACGGCTACCGATTTCTTTGAGAAGGCGGCAGAGGAAGCCCGTAACAATGGGATTCCAGTTAGTATTGTAACAAGGGCTCCGGCTTCGCATACCGCTTTTGCAGATCAGATTTCCATCATTGAAGATTTTATTCAGCGCAGGGTGAACGTCATCGCCATTTCCCCCATTGAAGTGGAAGTGGTTAAACCGGCTCTGCAGAAAGCTAAGGAAGCGGGTATACCAGTAATCGTGGTAAACTTGCTTGAGCCGATTGAGGGTTTGGACATTGATTGTTATATTGGTTTCGACAATACTGTAGCCGGAACGGTTTCTGCTTATGCAGTAGTTGATTATTTTGGAGGCCCTGGTATCCTGGGTGAAGGGGAAAAGGTAAATGTTTCGGCGGATACTTTCCTGGATCTCAAATTCTGGCAAGATCTGTACACTCCCGAAGTAATTGAGGGACTCAAGGACAAAATTAAAGTCACCGGAGCGATTATAGAAGGTATTGCGGGTGGGTTCTTCTCAACAGCCAGACTTCGGGGTTTTCATTCGGTCATTGACCAGTTCCCGGGAATTAAAATCGTTACCACTCTTCCTGCAGACTGGAACCGGGAAAAGGCCATTAAGGTGACCGAGGACATTCTCTCTGCCAATCCCCAGGGGAGCCTTGATTTCATCTGGGCTGCTTCGAATGAAATGGGTCTGGGAGCAATGTTGACCTGTGAGCGTCTGGGCAGAAAAGAGGTCAAGGTCTTCACAAATGATGGTACTCCTGAATCTGTAGAAAGAATTCGTGAAGGGAGACTTATTGCTGAAACCTGGCATGGATTCCCTGAATGGGGTTGGTACGGAACAAGGTATGCGGTGATGCTGGCTCTGGGACTCAAAGACATGGTTCCGCAGTTTGTGGATATTAGACCACGAATCGAGTGGCAGGGCAACGCAGATATGTTTTATCCTAACCCAGTTCTTGAGCCCACCGATTGGGAAGCAATCAAAAAAGCGTACGCTGAAAAAGGAAAATAATCTGGAAAGAGA
>JABUEZ010000301.1 GCA_013314795.1 Candidatus Profundicultor aquiphilus
TTCCCGGAAACCTTCCCCGGAAAGAGTCATCACTCCCCCAAGAAGGTCAGGCAAGAAGTCGGCTTTGAGTTCAGCTTCTTCGGGAAGGACAACCTGCGCAAGGTTTGGGCCATTATCGACCTCTTCCAGACAGAACACGATAGGACCACGCTGGAGGGCAACTTGCCCTGCCACATCGCGCACTTCGGGATTAGCCCGAACCCGAACTACCGGCATGGGAAGGGTAAGTTCTACCCGGTCTCCTTTTTGCCAGAGTCTCCGTACTTCGGCATATCCCAGGCAAGCGAGGTGGTTCAAGGGTGTTTCTTCACCATTCACAGAAAGTTGAGGATTCTCACACCACCCGGGAATTCGAATGGCCAGAGTGAACTCGAAGGGTTCCTCCGGGTAGATTTCAAAGAGAATGCGTTCCCCCCAGGGGTAGTCTGTCTTCTGCGCGAGAGAAACCCGCTTTCCCCGCAGAAGGGTTTCCATGGTACCTGCCACAAAGAGGTGTACAGAGATACCCTGATCGTTTTTTGAGGCAATATATCCGGGGAGAGAGGCAAAGAGTCGGGCGATATTCGGTGGACAGCAGGCACAGGCAAACCAGGGTTGCCTTGAAAGCACCACGTGCTGGAGGTCGTGCCTTTTCCGTACCGCTTCAGGGAAAACTTCTAGTGGGTTCACGTAAAAGTACCTGGTCCCATCCAGGGAAATGCCACTCAGGATGCCATTATAGAGCGCTCGCTCCATAATATCGGCATATACCCGATTTCTTTCCAAAAGAAGCATCCGGTGAGCCCAGAAAACAAGACCAATACTGGCACAGGTCTCGGTATAGGTCCGATCCGGCGGGAGGTCGTAGTCAAAAGTAAACGCCTCTCCCCAGGAGGAAGACCCCACTCCCCCGGTTACATACATCCGTCGCCTGGTGACACTATTCCAGAGGGTTTTGCAGGCTTCAAGGAGCGAAGGATCTCCCAACTCCAGGGCAAGATCCGCCATAGCACTATAGAGGTACATGGCCCGGACGGCGTGGCCCACTGCTTCGTTTTGTTCGCGTACCGGACGATGCGCCTGGCAGTACTCTGGAGTCCAGAAAGGCCAGGATGGCTTCTCTTCACCACGCTCTTGCGCTTCAACGGTGAAGTAGAGGGGTTCTCTTCCCCGTTCATTGATGAAGAACTCTGCAAGATGGAGATACTTCAGGTCACCAGTTACCCGGTATAGTTTCACCAGAGCAAGTTCAACTTCCGGATGCCCTGGATATCCCCGGCGCTTACCCGGACCTTCACCAAAGTGGGCTTCAATGTGGTCGGCAAGGCGTTGCACAATTCCAAGAAGCTCCTTCCTACCTGTAGCCAGATAATGCGCCACGCCGGCTTCGATGAAGTGTCCAGCACAGTACAGCTCATGGTTATCCCGGAGATTCCTCCAGCGACCCTGGGGTTCTTTAATTGTAAAGTAGGTGTTGAGATACCCATCTTTCTGCTGGACTTTCGCGATCACATTGATGACCTCATCGATAATTTTCTCAAGTTCAGGACTCGAATGCTGGAGGAGACTGTAACTTGCCGCTTCAAGCCACTTGGCGATATCACTATCCTGAAAAACGAACCCATAGAACTCACCCGAGGCCAGTCCTGCCGCAATGCGGAAGTTTTCAAACGCATGACTCTTTGGAGCTCCAGGAACCCTATCGTTCAGCACCTCCCACTGGTAGGGAAGAACGACCTCCCTAACCTGGCGGATTCTTTTACCCCAGAAGCTTTCTTGAGAAACTCGCACCTCCCGAAGGCCAAGGTATTTCATTGCTCCACCACTTTTTTGGTCCATATTCTTTCACCCTCCAGTACAAATATTCTTAACCAGACCTCACTTAAACCCGGTAGTCTTTATCCCTTCAGTAATATAGCGTCGGGCCAGGAGAAAAAGAAGCATCGGCGGAAGAAGCATGATGGTGGCCATGGACATGATGAGATCCCACCGGACGACGAAGGTAGTCCGAGAAAAACTATAAATTCCAACGCTGAGGGGTTTGAGGTCTTCAGAATTGATAAAGACCATGGGGACAAAGAATTCATTCCACCAGAAAATGGATGACAGAATGCCGATAGTGATGAATACCGGCTTAGAGATGGGAGCAATAACTCGAAGAAAGAC
>JABUEZ010000302.1 GCA_013314795.1 Candidatus Profundicultor aquiphilus
TCCTGAAGGCCGCTTTTTTGAGTGGTGGTGACTTTCTTGAATTTGTTGAAGGACACAGAGAAGCGATCAAGAGGCGGGGTCTCGGAGTGCTGGAGGAACTAGTGGCTCGGGCTGTAGAGTTCAAAAGGAAAATCGTGGAAGAAGACGAGAAGGAAAAGGGTCTGCGAAGTATTCTGAACTACGGCCACACCATTGGACATGCCCTGGAAAAAACCCTGGGTTATGGGGTAATCCGCCATGGAGAAGCGGTGGCCATCGGGATGATGGGAGAGGCTTTTTTGGCCTGGAAATTGGGTATCGGTAGTGGATACGTCTTTAATCGGCAGAGAGAGATTCTGCGGGATTTTGGGCTTCCGGTATCGCTTGCGTGTGCCATTGATAGGTCAATGTGTTTCTCGGCCCTGGGCCGGGACAAAAAGAAAGAGGGGGGTAAAATCCGTTTTGTTTTTCTGGAAAACTTTGGTGTTCCCCGGTGGGGAATCGAAGTGGATGAAGAGGATATCGAGCGGGTTTTATCCTTTCTGGAAGAAGGAGAAGACCGATGAAACTGCTCGTTCTCTTTGGACCAAACCTTAATCTCCTGGGGGAGAGAGAAAAGGAAGTCTACGGGTCGTCGAGTTTTGAGGACCTCAAAGTGATGCTGCAAAAAGAGGCCAAGAGGATAGATATAGAGATAGAGGTTTTCCAATCCAACCACGAAGGAGAAATCATCGATTGTATTCACAGCAAGCGAAAGGAAGTTGACGGAATTATCATCAACCCCGGGGCATACACCCATTACAGCATTGCTATCCGGGATGCCATCAAGGCTGTGAATATCCCCACCATTGAGGTGCACCTTTCCAATGTCTATGCCCGGGAGGAATTTCGCCATCATTCGGTTATCGCCCCGGTGTGCTGGGGACAGATTTCGGGCCTTGGTTTTTTGGGGTTTGTTCTGGCAATGGAAGCATTTGCACTGAAAGGAGAAAGAAATGAACCGGGAAAAACGTGTTGAAAACCTCAAGAGAACTCTGGAACATCCCCTGCTTGTGACTCATCCGGCGGACCTTTTTTATCTCTCCGGATTCACCGGTTCCATGGGGTTTTTACTTCTTTTCCAGGGAAAGGAACCGGTCTTTTTCTGTGACGGACGGTACACCACGCAGGCAGGAGAGGAATTGAAGATTAAAGCACAAATCCTGGAGTTTCGCCACCAGGTGGCTGCCAGGATTGCCGAAAAGATGAGAGAAGAAGGGGAGAAAGAGCTTTGTATTGATGAGCGGGTAAGCTGCGCTTTTGTCCGTTCCTTAGAGAAAGAAGGAATTAGTCCGGTTCCCGTTCCCTCTCCGGTGAGAAGTCTCAGGGTGAAAAAGGAACCTGAGGAAGTGGCCATGATCGAGAAGGCACTGACCATATCGGAAAAAGCCTTTGAGAGAGTCTTGCCCTTTCTAAAACCCGGGGTTCGGGAGAGGGATATTGCCATTGAACTTGAGTATCAGATACGGACTCTGGGGGGAGAAGTGGCTTTCCCAACCATTGTGGCCACTGGAGAACGAACAGCCCTCCCCCACGCTCACCCTGAAGATGGAAAGCTTGAGTGGGGAAAATGGGTCTTGATTGACTGGGGAGCCCGATACGGAGGGTACTGTGCCGACCTTACCCGGACGATATATCTTGGGAACCGGCATAATGAGCAATTTCAGAAGATATTTCGATGGGTCCGTGATGCACAGGAGGTGGCCAAAGACCACCTCAAAGAAGGAGCGGTTGCTTGCCAGGTTGACGAGGTTGTGAGAAAATTTCTTTCTCAGGGGGAGATAGAATCATATTTCACCCACGGTTTAGGGCATGGTGTGGGCATAGAAATTCATGAAGAACCGGCCATCAATTCACAGGATCAGACAGTGCTTGCTGAAAATATGGTGGTGACTGTTGAACCAGGGGTTTATTTCCCTGATTGGGGAGGAGTGCGTCTGGAGAGTATGGTTGTGATCAGAAAAGATGGCTGCATCACCCTCGATCGACTGAACACATTCTGAGAAGGGAGGAAAAACATGCCTGACTACATTTCGAGTAATGATCTGCGGGTAGGTACCTGTATCGAGGTCGACGGCGTCCTGTACGTGGTTACGGCCTTCCAGCATACCA
>JABUEZ010000303.1 GCA_013314795.1 Candidatus Profundicultor aquiphilus
ACCACCACTCAATTTTGCCGGCTTAAAACTAAAAATATCCCCGATATCCAGAAGATCTGCTACAATGGATATCTTCTCCTTGATCTTGTTCTCGGGATACTTCCTCGCTCGCAGGGGAAAGGCAATATTGTCGTAAACACTCAAGGGTGGATATAGAGCATACGACTCAAAAGACATAGCTAACATTCGATCCTTCGGGGGTAAATCATTAACTCTTCTTGCGCCTATGTAAATATCTCCTCGAGAAATCTTTTCCAACCCGGCAATCATCCTCAAAGTCGACGTTTTGCCACACCCCGACGGACCCAACAAGCACAGAAATTCTCTATCTTCGCACCGAAATGAAGCATCTTTCACCGCTTCCACCCTTTGGGCAGCACCAGCTTCTTCCCGGTAAAACTTCCAGACATGTTCTACTCGCACTTCCGCCATTCTTCATCACCTAACCAAGGAAAATAACATTCTTTTTAGACTCTCGGTCAAAGACCTGAATCTCGTCCATCCCAAAGAAATACTGTACCACGTCCCCTGGTCTCACGCTTTCCTCCGCCGAGAGCTGAACAGTGAAGGTGAAATTCTTCTCAGTAGACACAAAAACAATTTTTCTTGAACCACGCAACTCCACAAATTTCACCACACCGCTAACAACCGTTCCAGAGGAAGAAGATAAACCAGGCATTAACGGCACAATTTTACTTGGGAAAATACCCATGACGGCTTCCTGGAATTTCACGGTGCGGATTTTTTCCTGGGTAAGAGACGACAACCGGAATAAAATCCCTTTCACATCCAGAAAGAGTTCACCATCTTTAGTGACAACTTTTGCATCGGCGTAGTTCATAGGCGGGTCACTCACAATCATACCCACAAAGTGACTCGCCGGGTGGTTATAAATCTCCTCCCAGGTTCCAATTTGCTCCAAAACGCCCCTGTTCAACACCACAATCCGATCCCCTACCGAAAAAGCTTCCAGATAATCAGTAGTGGTATAAAGAGTGGTCGTTCCACGTTCTTCCTGCCATTTTTTCAATTCCCTCCTCAAACGATGTCGAAGCTTGGCATCGAGATGCGCAATTGGCTCATCCAAAAGAAAAACTCTGGGTTCCCGAACAAGACATCGTGCCAAACTTACCCTTTGCCGTTGCCCACCACTCAGTTCCTTTGGTCTTCTCTCCAAAAGCATGTCAATCTCCAGGAACTGTGCCACTTCCAGAACCTTTTTTCTTACCGCTTCTTCAGAAAAAACATGAGCTCTCTTCGGTGAACGCAGGGGAAAAGCAATATTTTCAAAAACAGAGAGATGAGGGTAAAGGGCATATGTCTCAAAAGCCATGGCTACATCTCGCTCGGCTGGGTCAAAATGGTTGATAACCTGGCCATCCATTAAAATATCACCGGACGTTACGTCTTCCACACCAGCTACCATTTTTAATGTCGAACTTTTCCCTGCTCCAGGAGGGCCGAGCAAAACGATAAGTTCTCCCTTCCGAGTTTTAAAGGACAAATCTTTAACCGCTATCAGATCCCCGTACTTCTTGGTTACGTTCTTTAACTCTAATTCCACCATGCTTGCCTCCCCCTCATCCCTTCACTGCACCAAAGGTCAGACCGCGCACTAGGTATCTCTGGATAAAAATGGCCAGAATCAAAGATGGTAATAGTGTGATAATTGCTGCAGCAGCCATTTGTCCCCACAAAACCTGTTCGTAGGAAATGAATCCCATCAGAGAAGGAGTAACCGGTCGAGTTACATCAGAGGAAAGAATGTATCCAAAGAGGAATTCATTCCAGGCAAAGATAAAGGAGAGAATCGCCGTCGCTGCAATCCCCGGAGCGACAAGAGGCAAATCCACTTTGCGGAAAATTCCCCACCACGAATATCCGTCAATCCGAGCTGCGTGTTCCAATTCCATGGGGATATCCTCGAAGAAACCCCTCATAAGCCATACTGAAAAGGGTAAGGTAATCAACTGGTACGCGATCATCATGCCATGATATGTCCCATAAATGCCCAGTCTCCTAAAAATGACAAAAAGAGGCAAGATAACAATCAGCCCTGGCGCAAATCGGAAACTGAGGAGCGTAAAAGCAAAATTCTCTTTGCCTCGAAAATTATAGCGGGCCAAAGA
>JABUEZ010000304.1 GCA_013314795.1 Candidatus Profundicultor aquiphilus
GAATCGGGTCAATACCCTGCCAGAAAAGATGGCTCGGATCAAAGTTTGCCCCGATGACATCCCCCACCTCGGAACGAAGACGGAGAAGCGTTTCCGGATTATACACCACAAATCCGGGGTGCATCTCGAGACACACCCGTACCCCATGGTCACGAGCAAACTGACCAGCTTTTTTCCAGTAAGGGATAACCTTCTCTTCCCACTGCCATTTCAGAATCTCCAGAAAATCGGGAGGCCAGGGACAGGTTACCCAGTTAGGATATTTAGACCCCTCAGAATCTCCCGGACACCCGGAGAATGTAATCACATTTTTAACCCCCAACTTTTCCGCTAAAAGTACGGTTTTTTCAAAATCATCATGGTGTCTTCTGGCCATTTCCGGGTTAGGATGTAAAGGATTTCCATGAGAACTCAGCGCACTGATCTCAAGTCCCCGGGACTCAAAGGCTTCCTTGAACTTCTTCACACCGTCAGGGCTTTCCAGAACCTTTCCGGGCTGGCAGTGAGCATTGCTGGGATACCCACCGGTGCCAACTTCAACTGCTTCCGCCCCTGCACTCTTCACGTAATCAAGAGCTTTTTCCAGAGGTTCGTTCTGGAACAACACCAAAAACACTCCAATCTTCAACGATAACACCTCCCCCAAAAGTATTGACTTTTAAAGCAATTTCCTATATAAGGAAAAATAAAACTTTCCGCCTAACCCAAAAACCTGAGCTTGATGTAATCAAGTATACTCCCGAAACAAGCGGAAAGCAACGACCAAAGGGGGTAAGGTATGCGAATCGCCGAGCGAGTACAGCAAATCGAACCGTCGGCCACCCTGTCAATCTCTGCCAGAGCCAAAGCTATGAAGCAGGAAGGTATTGATGTGATCTCTTTTAGTGCCGGAGAACCAGATTTTGATACGCCTTTGCCGATTAAAGAGGAAGCCAAAAAAGCCATTGACCAGGGTTTTACCAAATACACTCCTACCTCGGGAATCCCCGAACTCAAAGAAGCAATTTGCGGGAAACTCTTTCGAGAAAATGGCCTCAGTTACCAGAAAGAAGAAATTATCGTTTCTTGCGGTGCCAAGCATTCCCTTTACAACGCCATCATGACACTCTGCAATCCCCAGGATGAGGTGCTCCTTCCCCGACCCTACTGGGTTACCTACGCCGAACAGATTAAGCTGGCCGGGGGGATACCAGTGATTCTTGAGTGTCACCCTGAAACCCTGGTTTTTTCCCTAGAAGAACTCAAACGGAAAATTACCTCCCGAACTCGCCTTCTTCTCCTCAACAATCCCTCCAACCCCAGTGGGGTGGTTCTGGAAAAAGAGTTCCTGCGGGAAATTGTCGAAATAATCCAGCATTATGACATGGCCGTGATCTCGGACGAAATTTACGAGCACTTGGTCTACGAATGCGAATTCCCGGTGAGCATTGCCACTTTTCCCGGAATGAAAGAAAGAACTGTCATCGTAAACGGTGTTTCTAAAACCTTTTCCATGACCGGGTGGCGTATTGGGTACGCCGCCGGACCTAAAGAAGTTATCAAAGCTATGGAAAAACTTCAGGATCATTCTACTTCAAATCCCACCTCCATCAGTCAGAAAGCAGCCATTGCCGCCCTAAGCTCTGATACCCAGTTAATTCAAGAAATGGTAGAAAAGTTCAACCAGCGGAGAAAACTAATGATCCATGCTCTGCAGGAAATTCCTGGGGTGACTTTCCCCGTTCCCCGAGGGGCCTTTTACCTCTTTGCCAACTTCACACCTTACCTGGAATGCAAATTCGAAGGAATGCGAATCGGAACTTCTCTCAAGTTGGCCGAAATACTTCTCGAGAAGGCCCACATTGCCTGCGTACCGGGAATAGCCTTTGGTATGGAGGGTTATCTTCGTTTCTCTTATGCAACCTCGGAGGCCAACATCGAAAAAGGGATGTCACGCCTCCGAGACTTTCTAATCAAATTATAAAGGGGGTTAAAGAAAATGCCAAAAATTTATCTCCTTGATGTGACCAACCGTGATGGTGTTCAGACTGCCCGGTTGGGGCTGGCCAAAATTGAAAAAACCATGATGAATTTCTTTTTGAACGAAATGGGTGTGTATCAGAGTGAATTCGGTTTCCCCACTACCCGC
>JABUEZ010000305.1 GCA_013314795.1 Candidatus Profundicultor aquiphilus
AGATGATTTAGGGCGACTATTTTATTCTATAAAGGGAGGAAGTGTCATGGCTGTTCACTTCAGTGAGTTAGGTTTGGTCAACACTCGGGAAATGTTCCACAAGGCAATGGAAGGAAAGTATGCCGTTCCAGCGTATAATTTCAATAACATGGAACAGTTACAGGCGATCATCACTGCCTGTGTGGAATGCAATTCACCGGTCATTTTGCAGATTTCTAAGGGTGCCCGGCAGTACGCGAACCAGACGCTTCTGCGGTACATGGTTCCCGGGGCAGTTCAGATGGCCCGGGAGATGGGAAGTTCCATCCCCATTGCCTTGAATCTTGACCACGGGGATTCTTTTGAGCTGGCCAAGTCCTGCGTCGATTATGGTTTTTCCAATGTGATGATCGATGGGTCACATCTGCCCTACGAAGAGAACATCGCTCTGACCAAAAAAGTGGTGGAATATGCTCATGCCCATGATGTGACTGTGGAAGGAGAGCTTGGAGTTCTGGCCGGAATTGAAGAGCACGTTTCCTCGGAAGTTTCCCATTATACCCGTCCGGAGGAAGTGGAAGATTTTGTCAATCGGACCGGTGTGGATAGTCTGGCGATCTCCATCGGAACTTCCCATGGGGCGTACAAATTCAAGCTAAAACCTGGCGAACCTTTCCCTACTCTGCGCTTTGATATTCTGGAAGAAATTGAGCGTCGCCTTCCTGGTTTTCCCATCGTGCTCCACGGCGCCTCTTCGGTGTTGCAGGACTATGTGAACATCATCAACCAGTATGGAGGAAAGCTGGAAAATACGGCCGGTGTTCCTGAAGATCAGATTCGCCGTGCGGCGCAGTCGGCGGTATGTAAAATCAATATCGATTCGGATGGCCGGCTGGTGATGACGGCGATGATCCGGAAGTATCTGGCAGAAAACCCCAAAGAGTTTGATCCTCGTAAATATCTGGGTTATGCACGGGAAGAACTGAAGAAAATGTATATCTCCAAGTGCCAGCTTCTGGGAAGCGCTGGACGAGGTTGATGGTCAGGGGGATGCGCTTTGGCATCCCCCATGGTTTTGAAGGGAGAGAAACACCACGAGAGGATGAAGGGATGAAGTTTTTTATCGACACAGCTTTTGTGGACGAAATTCGTCAGGCCCTTGAGCTGGGAATTCTCGATGGTGTGACCACCAATCCTACCCTGGTGAGCAAAACCGGAGAGGCTTTAAAGAGGTGATTATGGAGATTTGTCAACTTGTACCTGGATCGGTCTCAGCCAAAGTGGTGGGTCTCGATGCTGAGGGAATGATCCGGGAGGGGAGAGAATTACATCGCTGGGCGCCCAATATCGTGGTCAAAATTCCTATGACTGCGGAGGGTTTAAAGGCTATCAAAGTTCTTGCTTCGGAAGGTGTTGCCATCAATACAACTCTCATTTTTCAACCATTACAGGCGCTCATGGCTGCAAAAGTTGGGGCAAAGTACGTCAGTCCTTTTGTGGGGAGACTGGATGACATCTCGAGCGATGGGATGCGCCTTGTGGCTGATATCATTCAGATTTTCCGCAATTATGGAATGGATACTGAGGTCATCGTTTCATCGGTGCGTCATCCCATGCACGTCGTCGAAGGGCGGAAATTGGGGCCCATGCTACCATTCCTTTTAACGTGATTCAAAGCCTGGTTAGGCATCCGCTCACTGATATTGGTCTAAAGAGCTTTCTTGCTGATTGGGAGAAAGTTCCCGAAAAACCATTTTGAATGGTACAAAGTTAGAAAAGGATGTGAAATAACGATGGAAGTACCACGGGAAATCTCGCAACTCCCACGTTCTGGTATTCGAGAATTGATGGGAATGGCTCTTACTATTCCTGATTCCATTCGGCTGGAAATGGGAGAACCTCATTTCCCCACTCCTGCCTTTGTTGCCGAAAGGTTACAGGAATTTTTGCTTCGGGGCGAAATTCGTTACACTCCTACGGTTGGTATCCCTTCCCTGCGGGAAAAAATTGCGGCCAAACTTTTTGAGGAAAAGGGGTGGCAGGTTCCGGTTGATCAGATTATGGTTTTACCTGGATCGCTTTTTGGGACAGTGACAGTTTTTCGCACCATTCTCAGCCCAGGTGATGAAGTGCTTGTGC
>JABUEZ010000306.1 GCA_013314795.1 Candidatus Profundicultor aquiphilus
GATGCTGACTCTGGGGATTATCTCTCTTTTTGTTTAGTTTTGTTATGGGTTGGAAGGAAGAATTTTGGAACCACCTTGTGATTCCCTTGGTGGAGAGTTTGCAAAAACGAAAAGCCGCCGGCGTAGACCTTGTATCCCCCTTACGGCCGCTCTTGGCTGCCTTTTTGGCCAAACTGGGAAATCTTCTCTACGTGGTTCCGGACGAAGAGAGTAGAGTGAGAGTTACCAGAGAACTGAGGATGTGGCAATCTTTGGTTTCTTCTGGCGATGTCTGGGAGGTAGAGTCTATGGACCTTTTCTCAGGCATAGCATTGCAGGAGCGAATGAAAAATACCCAAAACTGGATACTTACTGTTTCGGTCGATGACTTAAAAAGGGAAGTGGCGGAATGGCACTATTTCACCGCTCATTCCCATTTCTTACAGAAGGGTCAGGAAATTAAGCGGGATAACTTTCTCGATTTTCTTTTTTCTCTGGGTTATCGGCGGGTTGATCTGGTGGCTTCAAAAGGCGAAGTAGCCATAAGAGGCGAAGTGGTGGATCTTTTTCCACCGCATCTTGATCAACCGGTCAGGACTTTTTGGTGGGGTAATCAGGTGGAGAAATTACGGACTTTCAGCCCTGAGACCCAGAGGACTGGAGAAGAACTCGAGACTCTCTTTGTTCCTCCTGCTAGTGGTTTTTTTCGAACTATCTCCTTTTCTAAGATTCTGGAAAAGGTGGTGGTTGTCTCCGTTTTTGATGGGGTTGCACCCGAGGCAGATATTTCTTTCCCTTTGCCGATATACCTGGGATTGAAAAAAAATGTAGACGAGGTTTTGACTATTGCTGCTTCCAGCAGTCCCTGCTTTGAAGGGAATCTTTCTCAATTTATTGAGTATCTCCGGGAGGGAAACTGGAAATTTGTGGGAGTGATTCTCCCACAGGAAAAAATCGAGGTTCTGTCCCAAATTTTTCTGGAGTCGGGTGTTCCTTTTGAAAATGGTTGGGAAAGCCCGGCAAAGGTTCATTTTCAGGCGGGATTCCTGAGTAGCGGTTTTGCCATTCCCTCTCTTTCTTCGGTTTTTTTCTCCGGGCGAGAAATTTTCGGAGTTTCTCTTCCCTCTCCATCTTCGAGAGTAAAGGCTGTTTCCTCATTTGAGCTTCTTTCCACACTGAATCCCGGTGATTATGTGGTGCATGAGGAAGAGGGAATCGGGATTTTCCGAGGATTGAAGGAAATGGTCGTACGGGGTGTGCGCAGGGTATATCTTGAGATTAGCTATGCCGGGAACGATGTTCTGTATGTACCCGTGGAAAATGCCCAGGTGGTTCAGAAGTACCTGGGAATGGGTGATACAAAACCCGTATTGAGTCGTTTGGGGAAGGGAGAATGGATACGGAGTCGAGAAAGAGCGAAGCGATCCATCGAAAAAGTGGCTCGGGAGTTGGTGGAACTCTATGCTCGGCGTCAGGTTGAAAAGGGTTATGCTTTTTCTCCTGATACGCCCTGGCAAAGGGAGTTAGAAATTTCCTTTCCTTTTGTTGAGACCCCCGATCAGAAAAGGGCCATCGATGACGTAAAGCGGGATATGGAAAGTCCTCGCCCCATGGATCGTTTGGTCTGTGGGGATGTAGGATACGGAAAGACCGAGGTGGCCGTTCGGGCAGCGTTTAAGGCAGTGATGGACGGAAAGCAGGTAGTGGTTCTGGCACCCACCACTTTATTGTCTGAACAACACTACCTCACGTTTTCAGAACGGATGAAGGCTTTTCCTGTTCGCATTGCCGTGTTGAACCGTTTCCGAACTCCTGGAGAACAGAGGGAAATACTGGAGAAGGTAAGAAGTGGAGAAATTGATATTCTGATTGGAACCCATCGATTGTTGAGTAAAGATGTGGCCTTTCGAGATCTGGGGCTTTTAATCATCGATGAGGAGCAGCGCTTTGGCGTTTTCCATAAGGAACGCCTGCGGACCATGAAAGCCAGCATTGATGTTTTGACCCTCACGGCCACGCCGATCCCCAGAACTCTTTATCTCTCACTTTTGGGGATCAAGGACGTGAGTCTTATTGAAACACCTCCTGAAGGGCGAAAGCCGATTACCACTCTGGTATTGCC
>JABUEZ010000307.1 GCA_013314795.1 Candidatus Profundicultor aquiphilus
AATGAATCCCGTCTCCATTTATATTCACTTTCCTTTTTGCATCAAGCGGTGTCGCTATTGTGATTTTGTTTCCTATCCCCGGGGTGATCGTTCCGAACATCTTGGTTATCTGGCATTGCTCCGAAAGGAACTCTTTTTGAAACTTGAACGCTATGCCATGTGGGGGAGGGAAGTGGGAACGATCTATTTTGGTGGGGGCACCCCCTCTCTGCTCGAAGCCGACGACCTCGGGGGGTTGCTGGCTACTCTGCAGGCAGCTTTTTCGTTTCTCCCTGATATCGAGGTAACCCTGGAAATGAGACCGAGGGAAGAAGATATAAAAAAAATAAAAGGCTTTCGTCAGGCCGGCATTAGCCGCCTGAGCGTGGGTGTTCAATCCTTTGAGCCTGAAAATTTGTATTTTCTGGGTCGGGACACTCCCATAGCAGTTCTGGTGCAGACGATTGAGGAAACTCGGGAAAACTTTGATCAGTGGAACATGGATTTCATGTATGGTTTGCCGTTTCAGGATTTAGAGAGATGGCAAAAAGATCTTGAACGGGCGCTCTCTTTTACGCCTCCCCATCTTTCGGTGTACAATTTGACACTTCACCCTCCCAGTCCTCTATACTGGTTTTACCGCTTTCATCCCCGTTTGTTTCCCTCTTCAGAAAATGAATCGATCCTCTGGGAGTGGACAATGATCAGATTGAAAGCGGCAGGGTATCGACAGTATGAGATTTCCAATTTTGCTCAACCTGGGCATGAATGTCGACATAATCTCAGTTACTGGAGCAACCGGGAATACCTGGGTCTTGGAGTTTCGGCCTGGTCATATCTTGGGGAAACGCGGGAGCGGAATGCGAGTTCTCTTGGTAGATATACTCGAGCCTTACAAAAGAACACTGTGCCGGTTGTCTTTCAGGAAAGGCTTTCTCCCACCCGTAAGTTGGGAGAAATAATTGTCTTGGGTTTAAGAAGAGGTGACGGCATTTCGGTCGAAGACCTGGAGGGATATCCTGTTTCTCTGGTGGAGGAGAAAATGAAAACGCTGGACCGCCTGGTCCAAGAGGGGTGGTTGTGCGAAAACCAGGGACGATATTATTTTTCTTCCCGGGGATTATCTCTTGCCAATCAGGTACTCGCAGAACTTATTGATTAGTTGTTGCGGTTTATGGTATTTTTAATCCATGATTCCGATACGGGATGAATTGCCAACTCGCCGATTTCCGGTGGTCACGGTTTTGATAATTGGATTGAACGTCGTGGTCTTTCTTTTTCAGACCCTGCTCGGTGGTTCTTCGGATCGGTTCTTTTTTGAAACCGGTCTTATTCCGGCGCTTCTATGGGGAAAGGTGAAACCTCTGCAAGAAGGACTTAATCCCCTGATAACCCTTTTTACTTCCCAGTTTGTGCACGGTAATTTCCTCCATCTTTTCTTCAACATGCTGTATCTGTGGATATTTGGAAACAACGTGGAAGATGTGCTGGGCCACATCTACTTTCTTTTTTTCTATCTTGCCTGTGGTGTGACTGCGGGCTTGATCCATGCGCTGGTGTTTCCAGGATCTTTGGTGCCGACTGTGGGGGCAAGCGGGGCCATTGCCGGAGTGATGGGAGGGTATCTGGTATTTTTCCCCTACGCTCGGGTTATTGTGATGGTGTTCTGGGGTTTTTCGTCCAGTTTTTACGGGTCCCGGCTCTGGTGCTTTTGGGATTCTGGATTATTTTGCAAATTGTGTATGGTCTTTTTTCTCTGGTCGTTCCCAATTATGGAGGGGTGGCCTGGTTTGCGCACCTCGGTGGGTTTGCAGTGGGAGCTCTATAGGGTAAAATAGCTTCAGCACATCTTTATCGGCGGTCATACTGGTAATGGTGCCTGAAGCGGCAGACACTATGCGACACGAGGGGGAATCAAGGTGCTTGTCGAAGAAATTATGTTACCGGAAATTCTTTCCGTCAACGATTTTGATCCGATTCGGGATGTGTTGCAGTTCCTGGCCCGGAGAAAGATTAATGAGGTGGTGGTGGTGGACCTCGAGCAAAGGCCGGTGGGTTACTTCTTTCTGAAAAACTTCTTTAGGCAACTTATGGAAGATGCAGAACGGGAAGTTGCCTTG
>JABUEZ010000308.1 GCA_013314795.1 Candidatus Profundicultor aquiphilus
TGCTTATGCTTGCCGCGGGGTATGGAATTGCTCCCTTTTTTATCCGGGTCATTGCCCCAGGATTTGAAGGGGAACGCTTACAACTGGCGCTGAAAATGAACACGATTATGTTACCATCCCTTGTATTTCTGGGTCTTATGGGGCTATACACCGGAATCTTCCAGGCTTACCGGTTGTTTACCCTTCCTGCCCTGGCGGGGCTTTTGTACAACACGTGTCTTATTGGTTTTCTTGTGGGGGCAAAACACTATCCGTTGATTAGCCTCGGTTTTGGGGGACTTACTGGAACTATGGTTCAGGTCCTGGTTCTTATGGTTTTTGCCCGAAGGGTATGGCCAGAATGGGGAATGCAGTTCCGATTTACCCATCCGATGTTACAAAAAGTCTGGAAATTGATGATTCCCATTTTTATCGGCACAGGCGTAGGGTACGTCAACCTCATTATAGATCGCATTTTTGCCTCACTTTTACCAGTGGGAACCATCGCTGCGCTCAATTTTGCCATGCGGGTGAAAGAAATCCCCACCGGACTCTTTGCTGTGGCCCTTTCCCAGGCGACGTATCCGGTAACTGCTCTTCAGGCTACCCGCGGGGAAACCCAGGGACTTCGAGACCTTTTTTCCCGTTCTCTTGAAACCCTCTGGCTTTTCATCATTCCTTCTGCAGCGGGTCTTCTCATTTTGCCCCAGGAAACCGTACGCTTCCTCTTCGAACGGGGCGCTTTTACTGGGGAAGCAACAGCGATAACGGCTCAGGCCCTCTTTTTTTACATCCTTGGTCTTCCGGCAACGGCTTCACTGGGGATTATCGTGAACATTTTTTACTCTTTCCAGGATACCAGTACTCCGGTTAAAGTGGGCATCGCCGGGCTCCTGTTAAATATCCTTCTCAACGCCGTACTCATTCACCGAATGGCCCACCGGGGACTTGCTCTGGCCACTTCCCTGAGTGCGACCTTTATGTTCCTCGCCCTCCTTGAAATCCTTCGCCGCCGAGTCCACGGAATCGGGGGAAAAATCCTCCTCCCAAACCTGGGAAAAATCCTTCTTGCCACCCTGGTGATGGCTGTGTGCCTTTTCTTTTTACGCCCTTTTGCCCAAACCCTCCTGGGCTACCTGGGGGTTATAGCCACAGGGGTTATCATTTATGGCATTTCGATCTTTTTCCTCAAACCAAGGAGCAGCGAAAAAATCATCGAAACTTTCCAACGGATATGGAAACGCTTTCGCCCTCAGAGGGGGGTATAAATACCCTGTGAACAAGACCTCTACTTAACACATTCAGGGTGGAATCCTGACTAAAAACCCGGGGCTCTGGCGATGTCATACCCGAATGCTTCTATCGGTTATCCAGGTTTTTGTACTTCTACAAGGACATGGATCCCTGATAAATAAATTCAGGGATGATAGCTACAAAAGCAGTTTCCTTTGTTGTCATGCATGCTCGAAATCTTTTATCGGGCATCCATATGGAAAGAAAAGTACATGACCCCAGCCTAAAAATTGCCGGCATGAAGAGTCCAGGAATGTTTCGGGATGATGGTGTTGGAGGTCAAAGGGGAAAGATTCCCGTGGCTTGGATATGTTTTTGCCTGTGATACAATAGTTACGGGGGGAAATGTGATGCTTACTGAGTACATAGAGGCTGCCCTTGAAAAGGCACGGTACGAACTTATTCAGGATGAAGAACCATATTATGGAGAAATTCCCGACCTTGAGGGAGTTTGGGCTACTGGAAAAACTCTGGAAGAGTGTCGTCGAAATCTAAAGGAAACTTTGGAAGCTTGGCTCATATTTCGGCTTCGTCGAGGGATGCCTATACCATCGGTTGGGGGATATTCCATCGAGGAGCAAGAAGCAATCGAAACCAGTGGCTAAACTCTCGCCGGTTTCCTGGTCTGACCTTGTCAAGAGACTTCGTATGTTGGGTTTTGATGGTCCATACCGCGGTGGGAAGCACTACTTCACGGTAAAGGGTAATACGGTTCTTACCATTCCGAATCCCCATAGAAAGGATATCGGCATTGACCTCCTTTTACGGATTCTGAAACAGGCAGGAATTACTGAGGAAGAATGGTTACGGATTCAA
>JABUEZ010000309.1 GCA_013314795.1 Candidatus Profundicultor aquiphilus
CTCCCACCACTTGTTATCAAGGTGTTTCCCATGGACGGCCAGTCCGGCAATCATGGCAAAGCTCGATCTTTTGACAAATTCTTCGTCACGCTCTGCAAAATCGAAAATCTTTTTATAAACATGATCGGTCCAAATGAAGAGATTCCCGCAAACCTGGTCACAAATTTCCCAGTTGTCGAAATCCACAACCCACCGTTCCATCTGTTCCTCCGTGACCAGCTTCGGCTCATCCACCATACTGGCCAGGAGCATGGTTTCTCGAATCTGAAGCTCCCAGAGTTTCAGGGCCAATTCATGACTTACGCCAATAGAACGAGCTATTCTACGGAGTTCAGGCAAAGAAACCCCCAACGC
The DNA here is from genome assembly GCA_013314795.1 of Candidatus Profundicultor aquiphilus. GTDB lineage: Bacteria > Atribacterota > Atribacteria > Atribacterales > Caldatribacteriaceae > Profundicultor > Profundicultor aquiphilus. The sequence goes on from JABUEZ010000309.1 coordinate 355, forward strand.
CTTTTTGGGAGTGATGCCAAATCGCTTCATCCCCTGGACAGCTTCCTCACTGGACAGAGCCGAAAGCTTCTGAACAATCTCCTCCATAGTCAATGGAAATCATTCCTTTCTACTCCAAAGAAGGTAAATTCTTCTTCCTCCTCAAAGAGTGTTTTCGGTTTTTTCTTTCCCGCATCGAGTCCACTCAGATTGAGGGAGAGGAAAAAGCTCTGTTCTGGTTCCCAAAAGGAAGCCTCGACCTCGACGCAATCCTCGATTTTTTTGCGCACAAAATATCTTTTCCCCGTCCATGCTTCGTCCTGAAACGAGTAAACACCCTCAGCTCCCACCGCAAACTCCTTGTTTCCCAAACCCAGACCGACGGTCATCTTTTCCCACTGAGCATCCTCCAAATCATACTCTCCACGGGCATGAAGGAAACTCTCCTTCTCATCACCCCACATAAATTCCAAAGCAACCAGGTTTTCCCTTTTGGGGTCGAAGGAAAAAGGACTTTGTTCAGTATCCAAAAAACGGTACGAGAGTTTCAGATCAAGAGTCGGCGAAACCGTTTTTTCCCACCACACCGATCCGCCAAAACGAGGAAGAGATTCTCCAGATTCGAAAGAAGTATGCCAGAAAAAAGCCCGGGCACCCCAGGAATCGCTTTGCCACTGAGCTCCCAGGTAAAGGTCTTCCCGCCACAAAGTGAGGTCTTTCTCCTGAAAACACCCATTGCTCCAGTGAGCTTCCCAGGAAAATCCCTCATCTCGTTCTTCATTCAAAGACACAACATACTGCGGAAGGCGAGAAAAGGTCGCAGTGGCACCATCCACCTCCACATGTTCGTTTTGGACCACAATACCCCAGAAAGAGAAAATCCCGCTCTGGAAGCGAACATACCCACCTTTCGTGTCTTCCCTATCCTGATAAAAGTCTCCAAAAATTCTTGCTTCCCAGGGAGAAGAAGTAAAAAGAAGGTCGACGCCCCAGGAAAAACCCTTCCAGGTGGTCAACTCAGCCTGAGCGAGAAAAAGGAAATGGTCACCAAAAGGATATTCATAGCGACCCCAAAGGTAGTACCCTTTATCCCTTTCATATCCAAAATCTGGAGAAAATCCTCCCCCTCCATTTTGGAGCGAGACCGAATATCTGGGAATTTCCAGAATTTTCTGGTTACGGATATATAAACCCAGGCCCTTTATAACCAGACGCTCTTCTGGAAGAACAACAATTTCTTTCGCCCGTACGCTGTAAAGGGGTGGCACACGATGGCATCCGGTGAGGAGTAAATTTTCCCCACGCCATTCTCCCTGAGCATATTGTATCTTCTGCCCCCGGAACAGAAGTTCTCCCTCTTCTCCCACCTTGTAAAAAAGCTCGGCTTCCTTAACCCACCCTTCTTTTCGTTCAAAGGAATAATAAAAAGCGCTTCCTTTTACGCGGTTTCCGCCCAGAGAAGCCTCCAAGGAAACTGGAACAATAAGTTCAAGCTCTGGGAGAAAAAAAAGCATCCGCTCAGTCTGAACGCTGACTCCCTGCCAGGACGCCACCACCTTCCCCCAGGCTTCGATTCTCCCCTCTTTTTCCTCATACAGGATGTTTTCGGCCTTAATCTGAATGCCATCCTGAGCAACAAGGGGTAAAGTAAAACTAACTGACCAGACCAGAAAAAAGAGGAAGAAAAATTTTCGAATCATTCTTCCATTTTCTGTAATTCACGAATCGTATCCTTAACTCGTCTTATCTCTTCCT
>JABUEZ010000014.1 GCA_013314795.1 Candidatus Profundicultor aquiphilus
TTGGAAGGGGCAAGCACCATCACTCAGCAACTTTCCCGGAGTCGATTTTTAACCCAGAAACAGGTTTTAGACCGAAAAATCAAGGAAATATTCCTCGCCCTAATGCTGGAAAAAAAATACACCAAGGATCAGATTTTCGAAGCCTACCTCAACCAGATCTACCTTGGACACGGTGTATACGGCGTCAAGGCTGCAGCGAAAACCTACTTTGGTAAGGAATTACAGGAGTTAAACCTGGCCGAAGTGGCCATGCTCGTGGGTATAGCGCGTTCGCCGGGAAACTTTTCTCCCTATGTGAACTTTAAAACCGCGCAGAGGCAGCAAAAAAGAGTGCTGCAAAGAATGCGATCCCTGGGATTTATCACCGAAGAAGAATTCCAAACCGCCCTTTCTACTCCTATTGTACTTTCAGGTCTGGAACCCAATCGTTCCCTGGCCCCCCACTTCATTGACTATATCCTTAAAGAATTGGGAAAAAACTTTGACGAAAGAACCATTTTTAGCGGCGGGTTAAAGGTGTACACCACCTTAGATATCGATTTGCAAAAGACCGCCAATCAAGTGTTACAGGAGGGTGAGTATGAGGGTGCCATTCTCTGCATCGATCCCCAGAATGGGTACATCAAAGCGATGGTTGGTGGGCGAAATTATCAGGAAAGTAAATTCAATCGTGCCACGCAAGCTTACCGCCAGCCCGGTTCCACCTTCAAACCTTTTATTTACGCAGCCAGCATGGACAGCGGATTCACCCCAAGTAGTGTCTTAGTGGATGAGCCACTCGTTTTCCCCAACGGCTGGAAGCCCCAAAATTATGAGAAGAAATTCCGAGGAGCCATAACCCTGCGAGAAGCTCTGGAGGGCTCGGTAAACATTATAGGAATCAAGCTACTTCAAGAAACCGGAATCGACAAAGTCATCAGTTATGCCCGAAAAATGGGAATCAAAAGTCAACTGCGAAGAGATCTTTCCCTCGCCCTGGGTACTTCTGAAATAACCCTGATGGAACTCGTCACCGCCTATTGTGCCTTTGCCAATAAAGGAATGGTACCAGAACCCATCGCCATCCTCAGGGTGGAAAATGCCAAGGGTCAGGTCCTTTATGAAAATAAACCCGCCCTCCATCAGGCCCTCTCCGAAGACACGGCGTATATCATGGCAAGACTCCTCCAAGGGGTGATCGAACGAGGCACCGGTCGAAGGGCCAACATCGAAAGGCCAGCAGGAGGAAAAACAGGAACTACAGAGGACTTTATCGATGCCTGGTTCGTGGGATTTACTCCAGATCTGGTGTGCGGAATTTACCTTGGCAATGATGATCGCACTCCTCTGGGACCCCAGAAAACCGGAGGTATCATCGCCGCTCCTATGTTTGCCAAAGTCATGAAAGAAGCCCACCGGAATCTTCCGGTACACGACTTTTCAAGACCCGATGGTGTCGTGGAGCTGGAAGTCTGCCTAAAGAGCGGTTTGCTTCCCGGAAATGCCTGTAAAACCGTAAGACTCCCCTTCAAAAAGGGAAGAATCCCTCAGGAAACATGCACTCTCTGTCAGTGAGTAACTCCCTAAGACTTCAGGGTTACCACCGTTACCCCGAGTCCCCCTTCCTCAGGATAACCCAGGCGAAAGCTCTCTACATAAGGGTGTTTCCTCAAAAATTCGTGGGTCAGTTCTCGTAAGATTCCCTCTCCTTTACCGTGAATCACGTACACAGTGGTAAAACCAGCCAAGATAACCCGATCAAAGTACTGATCAAGCCTTTCCAGGGCCTCGTCTCGGGTGAGGGATCGTATTTCAATCTCATTCCTTACCACAGGAGTAGTAAAGCGAGGAAAACCGGAAGGCAAAGAAGTTTCGTCCCCGGCCTCTATTCTGTGCAATGACTCCACAGAAACTTTTATTTTCCTCCCTGCTATATTCACCAGAGCATTCTTTTTTCTCTCGTCCAGCGAAACAATTGTCCCGGCCTGGTTCAGGGAATCTACAAGAACCATGTCTCCTTCCTGAAAATGTATCCTTTCACCTGAAGGAATCTCCACCACGCTTTCTTCTATCGCTTTGACCTTTTCTGCTTCTTCTCCCATTCTCTTTTTCCAGCGTTCATACTCCTCCTGGTCAAGCTGTTTCTCCCGTCTCAACTTCCCTACAATTTGGGATACCTCGTCTTTCGTTTTACTCAGATATTCCTCAAGCTCCCTCTTAAACTCCCTGAGAAGCATCTTCTCCTTCTTCTGCAAATTTTCCATCTTTTCTGCTATCTCTCTCTCCCTTTGTTCCAATTCCTTCATTTTTAAGGCGTTTTCCTCCGTAATTTTAGATAGAGTACTTTTCTCGCGGGTAAGAGCAATGATCAGGTCGTTCAACTGAATTTCCTCAGCGCTCAAGAGCTGTACAGCACCATCGATGATTTCCCTTGGAAGACCCACCCGTTCCGAGATCTTAATACCGTAACTTGCCCCTATCTCTCCTAATACCAGTCGGTAGGTGGGCTCAAATGTATCAGGATTGATAGCCAAAGAGGCAACAGACATTCCCTCCTCCTGGGAAGCCCGATATTTCAGGACTGGCAGGTGGGTAGTGACAATACACATTGCCCCCTTCTTCTGCAAGTACTTCAACGTGGCGATGGCCAGAGCCGTACCCTCATTTGGGTCAGTCCCTGCACCCAGTTCATCGATGAGAAAAAGGACTCTGGAGCAGTCTCCCCTGAGCGCTTCCGCAAGATTCCGAGTTCGGGACGTAAATGTGCTGAGTTCACTCTCGATGTCCTGGTGGTCACCGATGTCCACAAATAAATCTTCGTAAAAAGGGATGAGAGAACCAGCCTGGAGAGGAACCGGAATACCACAGAAAGTCAGCGTAACAATCAGAGCCAGGCTTTTCAGAAGAACTGTTTTTCCACCGGCATTGGGACCACTGACTACAAGAATTCTTTTGGCAGGAGAAATATGCAAATCAAACGGAACAGCTTTTTTACCCAGGAGCGGATGCCTTCCCCCTCGAATGATAAGCTCCTCTCCCCCCACCTGGGGAATAATCCCCTCCCAGGTTTCTCCCAGTTTCACCTTTGCTCGCAAAAGGTCAAGCTGAATGAAACTTGAAAAGGCCAGATGCATATCAGGCGCAAACGGTCTGAGATCTGAAGTAATCCGATAGAGAATCTTGGCGATCTCTTCCTGCTCAAGGTGTCTCAGCAACTCCAATTCGTTATTAAGGCGAGAAACCGCCTTGGGTTCAATGAAAACTGTAGAACCACTGGAAGAGTAATCAACCACGATGCCATCCACAGCATGCCGGTGTTGAATCTTAACCGGAACCACATAGCGATCCTTCCGGACGGTGTACATCCTTTCCTGAAGCCATGAGCTCACCTTGGAACTCTGCAAAAATTCGCTCAATGTCTCTTCAATGCGCTCACTGGTGATTTTTATCTTGCGACGCAACTGATAGAGATGATCACTGGCGGTATCCAGCACATACCCGTCAGGAGAAACGATTTTCTCTATTTTCTTACGGAGAGCAGCAAAGTCTTTGATCTTCTCCAGATAGTCATTCCACAGAGAAACATATTTTTCGGCAATTTTTCTTTCTTTGAAGAAACGTATACTCTCTCCACAGAGCACAAAAAATCTCCACAACTGTACAAGACCTTCTACATTGAGCGTAGAACCCGGAATTTTTAAAACTTCCAGAGTGGCACGCAAATCTGGCAACCCTTCCAGATTGAGATCCCCATCAAATTTTGACATTTCCTGAAATTCTGCGGTATGACGTAAAAGAAGAGCGATTTCCGAAGCAACAAAGGAAGGGCGTATTGAAAGTTCCTCTTTTGTGGCTACGCAGGAAACGAAAGAAGACAAACGTTCTACAATTTTATCGAACTCAAAACTCTTCAAGATTTCCCAGGTCAACATCATCCTTGAAAATACCTTTTTCGAGAATTGCACGGAGAAAACCAGCCTGAGGAAACCTGACGGTCCAGTCATGCAAATACGTAATCACCGGAAGGGTTAAGTCCTGATAAAAACGGGATTGATACACATAACCGTTGAGGAACTGAAGATAGGAAAAATTGAGCACCAGAAGAGTAATAACCAAAATCCAGAACATCCCTTTCACAATTCCCATGAAAAAACCCAGAACTGCATCAACCCACACAATGTCAAGCTTTTCGAAAACCCTGCGGAACAAAATTCCCATCCAGGAAAAAAACATAATAACAGGGATAAAAATGATTAAAAATCCGACCAGATGAAGCACCCAGGAGTTGTCCCAGCCCAAAAACCGCCCAATGAAATCACCGATGACAAGATAATAGCTCAACCCCAGGATAAATCCTACCACCAGCCCAGCAAAGCTCAAAAACTCTTTACTGAAGCCACGAATAGAGCTGCGAATTACATTCACCAGAACCAGAAACACACAAAAAATGGTATACCAGTCAGCGGTCAAGGATGAACGAATTCCTCCCGGAGATGAACACCCCTCATTTTTTTGATGTTTTCTTTAATTTTTTGAACCCAGACATCCACTTCCTCATCATTCAGTGTCCGCTCCAGAGAACGAAAGATGCAACGGAAAGACAACCCTTTCTTTTCCCGAGGAAGAGGTTTCCCCTCGAAAATGTCAAAGACCTCCACGCTCTCTACAGTCATTTCCTCCTTCGCGATCACCTCATCAATCTTTTCCTTCATCGCATTCCAGGAAAGGCTCCTGTCTACCACCACGGAAATATCTCGGACAATGGCAGGAAAGAGGTTCGCCCCTTTTATGGCCGGAATAACATCTTTAACCAGACCAAAAATCTCTTCCAATCTTAACTCCAGATAATACAACTCTCCTCGCATATCCAATCTCCAGAGCGTCCTTTCGGACAATTTACCACCCCACCCCAGAAGATCTCCTCCGGAAGAACTGAGAACAAAAGCTACGTTTTTCTCAAAACCGGGTATTCTGTCATCCCAGGGAAGAAACCGAACCCCTCCCAAGCTTACCCCAATAACTTCAAGGATTTCTTCCACGAGGCCTTTGAGGACAAAAAAGTCCACCTGAGCACCTTTCTGCCAGAGGAGAGGCAAAAGATACCCACAGAGCACCATGCCCAACCTTAACTCCTCTTTCCAGGGATTCTCCACTTCTTTTGAAGGATAAAAAACCTTCCCCACTTCGAAAAGACCAAAATGATTCCGTCCTCTACCAAGATTCAACCGAAGGACTCCCAGCAGGGAAAGTAAGATCTGCGAGCGGAGAAAAGATTGATCCTGAGAAAGGGGATTTTTAATGGCCACGAGCTGTTCTGCTTCGATTTCCAATTCTTGCACCGTTTTTGGGTCCACAAAAGAGAGGGTAACGGCTTCCTTTAAACCCCGAGAAACCAGGAAAGTTCTCAATCTCTGCTCAAGGGCATAGTTTTTTTCCGCATCTCCTGGATCAAAAGGAAAACCCGGAGAAGAGAGACGAATTTGCTCGTATCCGTTGATCCTCCCCACTTCTTCGGCAATGTCAACCATGGCGGCCACATCCGCCCGAAAACTGGGAACCTTCACCGTGAAGTCCCTCTCGGTACGCGCAGCAACCGTAAAACCCAACCTTTCCAGAATCCGAATCATCCTCTCGGTCTCTACCTGGCAACTTAAAATCTCGTTGATTTTTTCGGGGAAAACCCGCACAGTCCTTTCCAAACAGGGTGGCTCTCCAGCGATAGCCCATTCTTTAGCAATCTGGATACCCCCCTCTTGAGAAAGGAGTGAAAGCACTCTTTCCGAAGCATATCTCACCCTTTGAGGATCAACCCCGCGTTCGAAACGCGCAGACGCCTCAGTCCTTAAACCAAGAGCCCTTGAGGTTCTTCGAATGGAAACCCGATTAAAAAACGCCGATTCCAGAAATACTTCCCGTGTAGTCGGGGAAACTTCGGTATTCTGTCCTCCCATGATTCCTGCTATTCCAATCGGAGAACGACCATCGGCGATAACCAGCATTTCTCCAGAAAGCTCCCTTTGCAAACCATCGATGGTGATAATTCTCTCTCCAGCTTTCGCTCGACGGACCACCACCAGGTTATCCTTAATACACGACGCATCAAAAGCATGAAGAGGTTGTCCAATCTCCATCATGACGAGATTGGTAATATCAACCACATTGTTGATAGGCCGAAGCCCTAAAAGATAAAGGTCCCTCACAATCTCCCAGGAAGAGGGTTTCACCGTAACGTTAGCAATAAATTTTCCAGTATAATAAGGACAGAGGTCAAAATCTTCGTCCCGCAAGGTCAAAGGAGAGGGAATTTCGACTTCTTGATAGGCGACCCCGGGCTCCTCCCAATCCAGATCGAGTTTTGCCGAGAGATCCCGCACAATGCCCACTATTGAGAGGCAATCCCCACGATTGGGGGTGATTTCAAGGTCCATTACCGTGTCACGTTCAAAGAGAAAACGGGAAATATCTTCTCCTTCTGGGAAAACGTCAGGAAGCGCGATAAGAAATTCAAGCACCTCCTTTTCCTCTCCCGCCACCAAAGAAAAGGAAGGAGTTCCTTCCCGCAAGGAGATGAGCACCCTCGTCCCAGGTTGAGGTACTCCCCAGTTCTTCACTCTCACAGGGAAGGTCTTCTCTTTCATTTTTACCAGACATTCTGAATAGAGGAAGCCCTTTTTCGCCTCCTCCAGAGTCCCTGCGTAAAGAGGAAAGGCAAAAATATCTTCCACGTGCGCCATTCTTTCCACTACCAGCCCCTGCTCAATGAGGAGCGTGGCAAGCTCCTGCGGAGGAACATCAAGTCCCCTAAGAAACCGTTTTAAAATGGAATAGGCAATTCGCATAGTTTTCTCCTATCGCAAAGCCTTAAATTGTTCCAGGAAATTCACATCATTTTCCAAAAACCACCGGATATCGGTAACACCAAATTTCAACATGGTGATTCGCTCAACTCCCATGCCAAAGGCAAACCCTCTCACTTGTTCGGGATCGTATCCCACTTTTGCAAAAACCTGGGGATGCACAAGACCTGCCCCCATGATTTCCAGCCACCCACTGTATCCACAGGATCGACATCCTTTGCCCTGGCAGACTCCACACGATACATCCACTTCAGCACTGGGTTCGGTAAAGGGGAAATAACTGGGTCGAAAACGGACTTGCCGGTGAAGACCAAAGAAACGCCGCACAAATATTGCTACAGTGCCCTTGAGGTCTCCCATGCTGATAGAAGGAGCCACCACCAACCCTTCGATCTGATGAAACATAGGACTGTGAGTGGCGTCAAAGGCGTCTCGACGGTAACACCTTCCCGGTACCACCACCTTAAAAGGCGGGGTCAGTTTCTGCATGGCGCGTATTTGACCAGGAGAGGTATGAGTCCGCAAAAGCCAGCCAGGAGAGAGATAAAAAGAATCCTGATCATCGCGGGTCGGATGATCCGGAGGAATGTTCAGGGCTTCAAAATTATAGAAATCACTTTCAATTTCCGGCCCACTTTCAATTCTGAAGCCCAGACTTTGAAAAATCGACAGGATTTGATCTCTCACAATAAGAACAGGGTGAAAAGAACCCACCCATTGCTTTCTCCCCGGTAATGTAACATCGATAAACGATGACGATTCTCCTTTCTCAAACATCAGCCATTCGTATTTTTTCTTCAAATCTTCTTCCATCCGGCTTTTTATTTCGTTCAGCTTTTGTCCCCATATCCTTTTTTCTTCTGGAGAGAGACTGCGGAGTTGCGTCAAAAAATCCCCCATCAAGCTTTTTCGACCCAGATACTGACCCTTTACCCGATTCAACTCATCAAGGGTTTCAACCTTCGCCAGGCTTTCCTGAAAATCAGAAAAGTACTTTTCCAACATCTCCATTTTTTTATCGTCCAAAGCACAAACCACCTTCCCTAACAAAAAAGCGATGCCCGGAGGCATCGCTCTACAAAGTAGAAAAGACTAACGTTGTTCCTTTGCTACTTTAAGGAGCTCGGAAAGAGCTTCGGGATTCTCGATGGATAAATTTGCCAAAACTTTCCGGTTTAACTGGATGCCCGCTTTCTTCAGCGCGCCCATGAACTGGCTATACGTCATTCCCTGACTCCGCACAAAAGCATTAATCCTGACAATCCATAACCGACGAAAGTCTCTTTTCCGATTTCTTCGATCCCGGTAAGCATAGGCCAGGGATTTCATAACCTGTTCTTTGGCCCTCTTGTAAGAGCGAGAACGAGCACCACGATAACCCTTGGCCATCTTCATAATCTTTTTCCTTTTCTCCCTTGAAGCAACGTTCATTTTCACTCTGGTCATGATTCATTCACCTTCCCCTATGCATAAGGAAGAAGAGCTGAAATTCTCTTCTCTTCCGCAGAATGCATAATTACTGTGTGACGTAATCTCCTTTTTCGATCTTTCTTTTTCGAAGAAAGGAGATGACTCTTCCCTGCCTGGGCCCTTTTTATTTTACCTGAACCGGTAACCTTAAAGCGCTTTGCAACTCCCCGATGAGTTTTCATCTTTGGCATCGGCAATTCCTCCCTATTTCTTGGGTGCCAGGGTGATCGTTAAACTGGACCCCTCGCTCTTTATATCCTGTTCCACTTTACTCATTTCCTTGAGATCTTCGATGATACGATTTAAAAGATCCCTTCCTCTATCTTTAAAAGCTTCCTCACGTCCCCGAAACCTGACGATGACCTTGACCCGATCACCATCGTTCAAAAAGCGCAGCGCATTCTTAATTTTAACCTGATAATCGTGCTCATCAATTTTTGGTCGAATATTTAACTCTTTTAACTCCGAAATTTTCTGTTTTTTGCGGGAAAGTTTTGCCTTTTTCTCCTTTTCGTAACGGAATTTCCCATAATCCATAATCTTGCAGACTGGAGGATTCGCATCCGGACCAACCTCGACCAAATCAAGACCCAATTCCTCAGCCATTTGCAAGGCTTTCTTAAGCGGAACAATCCCAATTTGATTTCCTTCAGGAGAAATCAACCGTACTTCCCGCGCTCCGATCTGATGGTTAACGCGGTATTTTACCTCGATCTGTATCGCCCCCTTATTCTACCGTAGACGGTAGAAAAAAATACCATATTCGTTCACTTTTCGTCAACACTCCACACCGACTTCCTTCGTTCTTTTCAACCCGAGACTCCCAGGAAAGTGGCAGGCAACCCAGCGCCCTTCCTGAATTTCCCGAAGGGATGGTTCTACCTCGCGGCAAATGTCCTGAACAACCGGACAGCGAGGGTGAAAACGGCACCCTGAAGGGGGATTAATGGGACTGGGAACATCCCCTTTCAAGATAATCCGATCCACCTTATAATCCGGATCAGGAACAGGAACTGCAGAAACAAGCGCCACCGTATAGGGATGTAAAGGCCGGGAAAAAAGATCTTTTTTCCCGGCGATTTCCACAATCTTCCCCAGATACATCACCAGTACCCGGTCGCAAATTTGCTTGACTACCGCCAGATCGTGAGAGATAAAAAGATAAGTCAGGTTGTACTCTTCTTTCAACTCACTCATCAGGTTAAGAATTTGCGAACGAATAGAAACATCGAGCGAAGAAACAGCTTCGTCAGCAATAATAAGACGAGGACAAAGGGCAATGGCCCGAGCAATGCCGATTCGCTGCCTTTGCCCCCCGGAAAACTCATGAGGATATCTTCGAGCGTAATTTCCTGAAAGACCCACCCTTTCCAGAATTTCCTGAACCTTCGATGACCTCTCCCGAGGCGAGTACATACCGTGAACGGCCATTCCTTCCTCAATGATGGCACCAATACTCATCCGGGGGTTAAGCGAACTAAAAGGATCCTGAAAAATCATCTGCATATCTTTCCGGATGGGTCGAAGACGAGCAAATGGCAGACCAGAGATTTCCTGTCCATTAAAGAAAATCTTTCCCTCAGTTGGCTCATAAAGGCGCAGGATCGTCATGCCCAGGGTACTTTTGCCACACCCGGATTCTCCTACAATTCCTAAGCTTTCACCGCCCAAAACCTCAAAGCTTACCCCATCCACAGCTTTGACCCAGGCGATCACCTTTCTGAACACTCCTGCCCGGATGGGAAAATACTTCTTGAGATTTTCAACCTTAAGAATCACTGCGCTCGACATTCCTTCAAAACCTCAGCATTTGAGTCTCGAACCTTTTCCCAGTGGTGGCAATAAACGGCATGCGTATTACTAAGCGATGTTCTGGGAGGTTCCTGGACACACTCTCCGGTCTCAAAGTTACATCTTCCTCGAAAACGACAACCCACGGGAAACGAAGACGGCTCCGGAACCACTCCAGGAATCGTGTCAAGCTTTTTTCTTTCCACATCCAGACGGGGAATAGACCTCAGGAGGCCCACCGTATAGGGATGAAAAGGATTTTTAAAAATTTCAAAACGGTTTCCCTCTTCAACAACTTTTCCGGCATACATTACCACCACTCTCTCGGCCATATCAGCCACAATACCAAGGTCATGAGTAATGAGAATCAACGCCATACCGAGCTTTTTCTGCAATTCTCGAATAAGTTCCAGAATCTGTGCCTGAATCGTCACATCAAGCGAAGTGGTTGGTTCATCAGCAATTAAAAGCTGCGGACGGCAGGAAAGAGCCATGGCAATCATGGCTCTCTGTTTCATGCCTCCAGAGAGTTCGTGGGGGTATTCGTTCAACCTCTTCTCCGGTTCAGGAATCCCCACCAGGCGAAGCATTTCCAAAGCCACTTCTTTTGCTCTCGAGGGAGAAAGCTTCTGGTGCAGCATAATTGCTTCAAGAATTTGCTCCCCTATGGTGTATACTGGATTCAAAGCTGAAGCGGGCTCCTGAAAAATCATGGCAATATCCTTCCCCCGAATCTCTCTCATTCTCGATTCAGGCAGGAGCAAGAGGTTCTGGCCGTCAAAAATAACCTCTCCCCCGGTGATTTTCCCTTTCGAATCAACCAGTCGCAAAATAGCCATCGAAGTGACACTCTTCCCACAACCGGATTCACCGACCAGAGCGAGAGTCTCACCTTTCCCCACACTGAAACTCACGCCATCTACGGCCTTCAACTCTCGTTTTTCATCACTGTAGAAATAAACCCGTAGGTCTCTCACCTCAAGCAAATTCTTCTGCAACACTCTCTCTCCTCCACTACATCCTGAGCCGGGGATCAAAAACATCACGTAAGGCATCCCCAACCAGATTCCAGGCTAAAACAAATAAAACCATCGCCACCCCCGGGAAAACCGTCATATACCAGTAGCGCAACGCCTCTCCCTGACTTCCCATCATCCAGTTTCGAGCATAATTCAGAAGCGCCCCCCAGTCGGCATATCCCTGTGGTGCCCCGATACCCAAGAAGCTCAGCGCTGCTGCGGTGATCACCAGAGACCCCATGCGCATCGATGCCTGGATGAGAACCGGAAAAATACTGTTGGGCAAGACGTGACGGAGAATAATCATAAAATCGCTGACACCGAGTGCCCTTGCCGCCATGACGAATTGTTCCTCTTTGACCTGAAGAATATTACCTCGTACAAGACGAGCGGAGTACATCCAGCTAAACACGATAAGGGCGATGATTACCTTGTCAAGGCCGGCTCCCAAGATGGTCGCCAGGACTATGGCAGCAACCAGAAAAGGAATGGCCATAAAAATATCGGTAATACGCATCAGGATTTCGTCAACCAGTTTACCAAAATACCCCGCTATAGAACCCACCGCAAGACCTATCAACGTCGAAACCACCGTGACAATAATGCCAATGCGGAAAGCGGTCCGGGTTCCCCAGACCACTCCATAAAAAATGTCCCTTTTCCCCGCCACCCCAAAAGGATGTTCCGGGGAAGGAGGAAGAGGATTCGAGCTCCAGGTCACGATGGGCATCATATAGGGGTCTCTGGCGGATTTCGGCGGAGCGATATAGGGCGCCCCCACTGCCACGATAAAGAAAAAAACCAGCAATACAAAACCCAAACAGGCAGAAAAGTTGGAAAAAAACTTCTTCAACAGGCGTCTTGTTTCCCTTTTCACCTACTCCAACCTCACTCTGGGGTCAATGAAGGCGTAGGAGACATCGACACAGAGATTCCCCAAAATCAAAATGAGTCCAAAGAACAAGGTTCCCCCCATGATAGAAGCATAATCCAGTTGCTGTGCTGCCAGAGCCATGAAACTGCCAAGACCCGTTCGGTTGAAAATCGTTTCCACAATCACTGTACCGGCCAGAAGACCCACTACGGTCTGACCACTGACCGTGGCCACAGGAATCAAAGCATTCCTCCGAGCGTGTTTATTAATCACTACCTTTTCGCTCAGACCCTTTGCCCTTGCAGTACGAACATAATCCCTCTGCAGAACTTCCAGCATCGAAGAACGCGTAATCCGGAGAATAAAAGCAAGTTCCACATAGGTAAGAGTAAAAATCGGTCCCAGAAGGTGGCGCAAAGCATCCCAGAAAATGTCCAGCCGCCCATTCAAGAGCGCATCGAATGTGAGCATTCCGGTAATATGTCGAAAAACTGGAGATTTGACCACCGTTTCTGCCCATATACTCAGGTTGCCGGGAGGAAACCACCCCAAGGCACTGTAAAAAACCATGAGAACCATTAACCCAAAGACAAAGTCGGGAAATGACCATCCCACCACAGCAAAGATCCGCAAAGCGTGATCGACAACCCTGTTGTGGTGCAGGGCAGAAATCACCCCCAGGGAAATTCCCAGAAAAATTATGGGGATTACTGAAAAAATGGTCAGCTCCAGTGTATAGGGAAATCGCTCCAGAATAACCTCAAAGACCGGTCCTTTGCCCACGTAGGACCACCCCAGGTTTCCCCGAAAGACATTTTTCAACCATCTCAAATACTGGATAAAGATTGGGTCATCCAGACCATATTGACTGATTAATTTATCAACGTTTTCACCCTTTAATCGTTCGGGGTTGTTGATAAACGTCGCCAGACGCTGATAGGGACTCAAAAACCCTATCATTGTAAAAACAAGAAGCGACACACCGAATAAAGCCAGGGGCAAAAATAAAAGACGTCTCAAAATGTAGAAAACCACTCTGTTTTTAAACCTCCAGAGCGGGAGGAAAACTTTCCTCCCGCTTTCAGTATTTTACTCTTCCTTCCAGATCGTATCGTAATTGACCTCTCCCGGTCTCATGGGGTTCAAATACCATCCCTTAACCCAGGTGCGCATCGAGAAAATTTCCTCTGGTTGATAGAAAGGAATACCCAGAGCATTCTCATAAGCAATCTTTTGAATCTCCTCGTATTTCTTGGCTCTTTCCGCTGGATTCGTTTCAGCAATGGCGTCTTCGATTAACTTGTTGAGGTTTGCTTTGGCGAAATCAATGAAAGCCTGCCCCTGAGAACCACCATACACACCACCACTGTGGTAATAGGTAAAGATGAAATTGTGCGGGTCAGGGTAATCAGCCAGCCATCCGATGACAAAAGCAGGAAGCTGTCCCTGCTTATAGGCATCAAGGTAAGTTGGCCACTGCACGCCCTGGACTTCAATCTTAAATTTGGGGTTCAGCGACTCGATGTTCTCTTTGAGCATTTCACAGGCGGTTTGTCGAGCTTCATTCCCGGTATTGTAGAGCAAAGTCAGTTTAAATCCTTTCTCCCAAACCTGCCCTCCCCAGGCCTGCTGGAATTCTTCCTTGGCCTTCTCCAGGTCAAAGGGGTACATGGGAAGATTCTCATTATAACCCAAAAGTCCCCTTGGAACGACCGAAGGAACACGGTGACCAAAACCTTTTAAAACTTCCTGGATGAAGGTATCGTAATCAAAAGCATAGCAGAATGCCTTTCTCACATGAACGTCGCTGAAGAAATCGGGGGGAATTCCCTCACCGTCAAGCTGTCCACTCCCGAGGTACTTACTGTCTTTGCTCACCGTCCAGTTAAAGTGCATGGTGGTAACCGTGATTCGAGACCCTTTTTCAACCTTAACCCCGGGTAATTCCTTGACCTGGTCATAGTATTGGGTGGGTGTGTAAATCTGATCGGCATCACCCGTCTCAAGCATGGCCCGACGGGTACTCCATTCATCAATTCCCCAGATAATCACCTTGGCTAACTTTGGTTTTTCTCCCCAGTACTCTTCGTTCCGGACCAGGGTTACCTTCTGCTGCGCCCGATCCCATTCCACAAACTTGAACGGACCGGTCCCAATCGCCTGCTGGTAAAGAGGGCTTTCCTCCTTCTTTAAGTTGTGATACTTCCACCAGTTTTCGGCCTTCCCGTCCCAGAGTCCCATAGAAATCGAGGTCTCTTTATCGAGAACGGCACTCCAGTTTGCATTCTGAGCGAGAATGCTCAGAAATGGAGCAAAGGGTCGTACCAGGCGAAAGACCACATTGTCCCCCTCAACCTCGATGGCCGGGTCAATATACTGGTTATAGAAATCAACCAGTTTCTGGGCGTATTCTTCGTTTTTCAAACTCCCATCCTCATTGAACATATCCTGCCAGCTTACCCCCAACTTATCAGCCACAAAATCTTCCAGAGTCCCATAATTGAATAATGCTTCGATGAGCATCCACATTGGCCCGGCAGAGGGGTCAAAAAGGATCCCTCTCTCGAAACTGTACTCCACATCCTCGGGAGTGAGGTCATTGCCATTGTGGAACTTGACGCCTTTTCGAATGGGGAAAACATAGGTTTTGCCATCGTCCTTGACGAGACCATTTTCAGCCGAGGGTACTTCAAGGGCAAGGCGTGGCACAAACTCAGAAACACTTTCGCCCTTATACGCAATGAGGTTCTCATAAACAAAATTAATGATTTCTCCACTGGCCGTGTCATAGGCAAAATGAGGATCAAGCGTATCTGGCTCACTAATACTCAAATAGATATACGTGTCCGGATTCTTGATTTCGGCAAAAGCGACTCCTCCAATAGTAAAGAACAGAAAAACCACAACCAAACACAGAGAAAATCTTTTCACAATTCCCACCTCCCACCCCTATTTCATTTTTTTAAGCCTGGGATTGGGAATTATTCCTGGAATCCTCCCTCTTTTGGCCACCTTCTGACCTGCCACTTCTTTGATATCCATGGTCATATCAATGGGAGGATGACCACTGATATAACTTCCCACCCCAAAAATATCCACCTTATCCTGCATCAGAGCTATTCTCTCAGGATTCAGGCCCCCTGAGACCACAATCTTCACATCTCCAAAACCAGCCTGCCTCAATCTTTCCCTCACTTCCTCTACCAGAGCGAGAGTCACGCCCCCACGTTCATCAGGTGTATCAAGCCGCACCCCGTCAAGATCGCTTTTCAAAAACTGCGCCACTCGAAGGGCTTCTTCGGCCTCGTCTTTAAACGTGTCCACCAACACAATACGGGAAAACTTCCTGGGTATCACTTCCACGAAGGCTTTAGCGGTCACCACGGTGTCTCCCACGATGAGAATCACTGCATGGGGCATGGTTCCTCCGGGTTCCTTACCAGCCAGCTTTGCCCCCAGAATACAGGCTGCACCATCGGCACCCCCAACC
>JABUEZ010000310.1 GCA_013314795.1 Candidatus Profundicultor aquiphilus
ATGCCAAGGACCCCTATACGCGGGGCCATTCTTCTCGAGTAGCACAGCTCTCTCTCTGGATCGCCGAAGAAATGAACCTTTCAGAAAAAAGGAAGGAAATGCTGGAGTATGCGGCGATTCTTCATGATGTGGGCAAAATTGGGGTGGCTGATGCGATCCTGGGGAAGAACGGTCGTTTGAGCGCTGAAGAATATCAGGTTATCAAAGAACATCCGGTCATTGGGCATCGGATTGTAGGGGGGGTGGACTTCTTGAAAGGTGTGGCCGAGATTGTTCTTTCGCACCATGAACGCTGTGATGGGCATGGTTATCCTTATGGAAAGGTTGATCATGAGATTCCCCTGGAGGCAAAAATTGTGGCGGTGGCAGATGTGTTTGATGCGTTAACTTCTGAAAGGCCATATCGAAAAGCGTATACGGTGGAAGAAGCGTTTCAGGTAATGGAAAACGAAGAGGAAGGTCATTTTTCCAAGGAAATCTTTTCGGTATTGCAGGCGGTGATTCAGAGAAGGGGGTGGCCACCACCAGATGCTGGCTGATTTTCTGGTTGTTGGTTTACTTATCGGGTGGTTGCGGGGAGGGCGATTGGAGAATCTTTCGCGCGTTCGTCTTTCCTGTATGTGGATCATTCTCCTGGGAATGGGGGCTAAATTTGTCTTTCTTCTTTTCCCTTTTCCCCATGCTTCTCTTTTTCATCTTTTGAGTATGGTTGTGGTTTTTGGAGGGACTCTCTTCAACCTGAAACTTTCCGGGATGGCTTTTCTTACCCTGGGTTCGCTGACCAATGTTCTGGTGATGGCGGTAAACCAGGGGAGGATGCCTGTAAGTATTACGGTGGCGCGCTGGCTCAATCTCACGAATCTCATCCAGAATCTGGAAAAAGGCCTTTATCCAGATTACATTGCGGTCAGCTCTTCAACTCGTCTTCTTTTTCTGGCTGATGTTCTCCCTTATTTCTCGTTCCTTTTCCGAAAATTTTTTGTGGTGAGTATTGGTGATTATCTTTTAGGGTTGGGTGTGTTGTGGTTTTTGGTCCATTACCTGGGGAGAAAGGAGAAAAAGATATGCGGAACCGAATTACCAAGGCAGTTATCCCGGTAGCTGGTTTTGGGACGAGACTCCTTCCGGTAACCAAGACGCAGCCTAAGGAGATGTTGCCTCTCGTGGATCGGCCTGCAGTGCAATACGTGGTGGAAGAAGCGGTTACTTCGGGAATCGAGAGTATTCTCTTTGTGACCGGGCGGGGAAAGCGCGCTATTGAAGACTATTTTGATTATGCAGTGGAACTGGAAAACGAATTGCAAAACAAGGGGCGGGAAAGGCTTCTGGAAGAGGTTCGCCGCATTGTGGAGGCGGTGGATATTTTCTACGTGCGGCAGAAACGACCCCGAGGCCTGGGGGATGCCGTACTGCGGGCTCAACGATTCGTGGGTAAAGAGAGTTTTGCTGTACTTCTTGCCGATGATATTGTGCTCTCACCGGTGCCATGTCTTGCTCAGATGCTCGAATTTTACGCTCAAGAACCGGCCATATACCTGGCTGCGATGCCTGTTCCTCGCGAAGAAGTTTCGCAGTGGGGAATCATTAAAGGGAAAGAAGTGGCCCCATCGCTTTACCTTGTGGAAGACCTGGTAGAGAAACCTGCGGTTGAAGAAGCACCTTCGAATCTGGCCATCGTGGGGCGGTACCTCCTCAGTCCCTCTATTTTTGAGGCGATATCAAAGGTAAGTCCTGGTAAGGGGGGCGAAATTCAGCTCACCGATGCGCTAAAAAGTCTTCTCTCCCGGGAGCGAATCTACGCGTATTGTTTTTCTGGGAAACACTTTGGGGTGGGTGATAAGATCAGTTATTTGAAAGCGAATATCGCCTTTGCACTTCGGCGAGAAGAGTTTGCGGTACCGTTGCGGGAGTTTTTGCAGGAACTCCTGGAAGAAGGGGGGAAACCTTAGGGTCTGCAGATTACTTTTTGGGGCGCTGCTCGAGAAGTGACCGGTTCCTGCTATCTTGTGACCACGGAAAAAGGGAAATTTCTTGTCGATTGTGGTATGTTCCAGGGGAAAGAGGAAGAAAAAACCTATC
>JABUEZ010000311.1 GCA_013314795.1 Candidatus Profundicultor aquiphilus
TAATGAGAAGGAGGGAAATGGAATGAGAAGAACGTGGTTTCTGGTTTTGACGATGGTTCTTGTGGTTTGTACCACCTCCTGGGTGATGGCTCAGGAAGCCAAACCCGGAGAAGGCATGTATTTCCGCCTGGTTACCCATGGAGGGGATGATCCCTTCTGGGCGGTAGTGCAGAAGGGAGCCAATGACGCCGCCAAAGAACTGGGTTGCAGGGTGGATATCGACCTCTGCGGAGGGGATTTGGCACTGCAGCAGAAGCGTTTCCAGGAAGCAGTGGCCTTAAAGCCCAACGGGATTGCCCTGGTGATCAACGACGACACCGCCTGGGATAAACCGGTGGAGGATGCCCTGGCAGCGGGAATTCCGGTCATCGGAATGAACAACGACGATTCTCAGGGAGCGGCCGGCAACGCCCGCCTCTGCTACATCGGTCAGAGCGAGAAAGCCGCAGCGTACCGGCTGGCGCGGAAGCTCTTTGATATCGCCAAGGCCAAAGGTATCGACCTTGCCAAGGCGCATGTGGCCATGGCAGCAGAAGTGCCGGGTGCCAATTACGCCAAGATTCGCTCCAGCGGTGTGATCGAGGCCATGGGCGAGTACGGCATCACCTCCTATGAAATCATCGATGCCGGAGGCCTGGAAATGACTACCGTGGAGTCCCGGGAGACTTCCTACCTCCTGGCTCATCCTGAAACCACCTTCCTCATCGGGCTGGGTGGAATCTGCACCGACCGGTTGACTGCTTCGCTCAAGGCTGCCGGGCGGAACCCCGGGGAGATCATTGCCGGTGGTTTTGACACCACTGCCGATACCTTAAACGGAATCAAGGAAGGGTACGTGATGGCCACCATTGACCAGCAGCAGTACCTGCAGGGATACTTTGCGGTCTACGTGCTCTACCTCTATAACAAGTACGGTTTCACTCCCAACATCGATACCGGAGGGTACCTGGTTGACTCGCCGGACAAGATTTCTTTGCTGGAGAAGCTCTCTCCGCTGCATATTCGTTAGCGCTCTGGGGCGACCTTGGGTCGCCCCAGAATTTTATGAAGGAGAGGAGTTATGGAACGCCTGACGAAATTTTTGAGACAAAGGGCTGCAAGCACATTCCTGGTTTTTGTGGGTCTGGTGATCGTTTTTTCCCTTTTCAGTCCCCGACATGTCTTCATCAATTCCCGAAATATCGCCGCTCTGGGAAAGCTTTTCCCGGATCTGGGAGTGGTGGCCCTGGGGGTGGGGATGCTCATGATCTGCGGGGAGTTCGACCTCTCGGTGGCTTCGGTTTTGCCATTCTGTGCCTATATTTTCGCTCGAACCCTCTACGCCGGTTTTGCCCCCTTCTGGGGTCTGGTGTTATCGATTCTGGTGGGGGGAGGGTTGGGGTGGGTGAACGGTTTTCTCACCGTTCGGACCCGGATGCCCTCCTTTATCACCACTCTGGGAACCCTCATGTTCTGGAGGGGGATCCTCTACGTGTGGTCGCAGATGATGCCTCTGGGGATTCGACAGTACGTTCCCACCGGTTCCACCTTTGAGAAGGTTTTTACCGGGACCATCCTGGGCTTTTTCCCCATCCAATCACTCTGGTTTGCCATTTTTGCCATCATCCTGGGGGTGCTCCTCCATCGGCACCGCTTTGGGAACTGGGTCTACGCCACTGGTGACAATAAAGACGCTGCCCGGGCCATGGGGATCAATACCGACTGGGTGAAAACGGTGTGCTTTACCGTGGTGGGGCTCCTGTGTGGGTTTTCAGCCTGCATGCAGTCAGTGCGGATTGGCTCCTTTGCTGCGACCCAGGGAATAGGGTTAGAACTGCGGGCCATTGCCGCCTGTGTGGTGGGGGGGACGTCACTCCGGGGAGGCGTGGGGAGTATGCCGGGGGTGGTGCTGGGAGCCCTTACCATCCCCATCCTGGATAATGGGCTGGTGCTCTTGCGGGTTCCGGTTTTTGGCATCACGGCCTTTATTGGTTTGGCCACCATCCTTTTTGTGGTGCTCAATGCCTATGTGGAGCGGAGGTTTAGATAGAATCCTGAAGAAAAGGGGTCAGAACGATGGAAGCG
>JABUEZ010000312.1 GCA_013314795.1 Candidatus Profundicultor aquiphilus
CCGGGTTTCAGGTTCAAAGTTCCGGGTTTCAGGTTCAAAGTTCCGGGTTTCAGGTTCCAAGTTCCGGGTTTCAGGTTCCAAGTTCCGAGTTCCAGGTTCCAAGTTCCTAGTTCCGGGTTTCGGGTTTTGGGTTTCAAGTTTCAGGTTCCGGGTTCAAAGTTCCTGGTTCAAAGTTCCGGGTTCCGGGTTTCAAGTTCCAAGTTTCGGGTTCCAGGTTCCTGGTTCCGGGTTTCGGGTTTGGGGTTTGGGGTTGTAGGGTACGAAATAACTTTAGAGAAAAAGATGAGGGGGGTGAGTGGATTTTGGGTAATAATTTTTATGCTTTGATTAGTTTTGCCGGAAAGAATGGTAATAATGAAGAGTGGCTTGAAGTACTTTTGTTTCATACTGGCTGGTTTTGCAACGACGATGTTCTCAGTCAAAGCCCAGGTGGCTCGCGGCATTCAATGGATGAGTTTTGAAGAGGCTGTGAAACGAAATGAAGGTTATCCCAAAAAGAAGATTTTTATCGATGTCTATACCGATTGGTGCGGATGGTGTAAAAAGATGGATGCCGAGACTTTTGCTGATTCGACAGTAGCCGCATACATGAGCCGCATCTTCTGGTGCGTGAAACTCAACGCCGAACGACAGGATACCGTAGAGTACGCCGGACGTAAATGGACAAGCACCCAGCCGGGACAACCCAGGGCACCTCATCAGTTGGCTGCAGCCTTGCTCCAGGGCAGGATGTCGTATCCGTCGTATGTCATCCTGGACGAAAACAATAACAAGATCACCTCTCTGGCAGGATATCAGCAGGCTTCGCAGTTTATTCTGGTACTGCGTTATTTCGGCGAAAACCTGCATTTTCAGCTCCCATGGGAAGAATTCCGTAAACAACAAGAACAGAAAAAGCCATAATGTTTAAAGAAGTCCGATGGGCTTTTATCGGTTGCGGAAATGTGACCGAAAAGAAAAGTGGACCGGCATTCTCGAAAATTGAGGGCAGCCGGGTGGTGGGTGTTTATCGCCGCGACTATGAAAAAGCCCTCGATTATGCCCACCGACACCACATCCCCAAAGTTTATTCCCAAATCGAAGATTTACTGAACGACCCGGAAGTGAATGCCGTGTATGTTGCCACTCCCCACTACCTGCATAAACCTCATGCATTGGCAGTAGCTGAAGCCGTAAAAGCATGCTATGTGGAAAAACCCATGGCTCTAACGTATGCGGAAGCCCTGGAAATCAACGAAGCCTTCAAACGGCGGGGTCTTCCTTTATTTGTAGCCTATTATCGAAGGAAACTTCCTCCTTTTGTCTGGCTGAGAGAATTTCTTTTACAGGGCCATCTTGGCCGTATTCTCGAAGGAGAGTTGCGTTTTATCAGACCTGTCAGACCCGCAGAAAAAAATCCGGAAACACTGCCCTGGCGACTAAAACCAGCCTTCTCGGGCGGGGGTTACCTCTATGACCTTGGGCCTCATCATATTGATTATCTGTCCTATGTTTTTGAAAAAATAACCGTGGCAGACAGCATTCATGAAAATCGTGGCGGCTTTTACGAAGCAGAAGATTACACTCTTGCTCACCTGCTGCTGAATGAGGAGATTCCTTTTACGGCAGAATGGGACTTTGCCGCTCCCGATGGGCAAACGGCAGATTTTATCAGGTTTACAGGAGAAAAAGGCAGCGTGGAAATGCCCTTCTTTGGCCCCTACCCTGTTCAAATTAAATTGGGTAATCAAACATTTTCATTTCGTATAGATCCACCGCCGCACGTTCAGCAGCCTTTGCTCGAAACAATCGTTGGGGAATTAAGAGGTTTGCCGGTGAAATGTCCTTCCACGGGGGATACGGGTTTGGAGGCGAATAGGGTGTTGGGGGAGATAGGTTCAAGTTTATAGTTCCAGGTTCCGAGTTTCAAGTTCCAGGTTTCGGGTTCCAAGTTCCAGGTTCAGGGTTTCGGGTTCCAAGTTCCAGGTTCAGGGTTTCGGGTTCCAAGTTCCAGGTTCAGGGTTTCGGGTTCCAAGTTCCAGGTTCAGGGTTTCGGGTTCCAA
>JABUEZ010000015.1 GCA_013314795.1 Candidatus Profundicultor aquiphilus
AAAACCCTATGTGGCCTCGGTCTTTCTGAACCGTCTGAAAAAGGAAATGCGACTCCAGTCCTGTGCCACGGTGGTGTATGCCCACTACCGGGAGAGGGGGGTGCATCTTGAAAACCTGAGTAGGGAAGACCTCGAAATCGACTCTCCTTTTAATACTTATCTCCATAAAGGGTTTCCTCCCCAGGCCATCGGGAACCCTGGTTTTGAAGCAATTCGAGCAGTCCTTTACCCTGAGAAAACCGATTACCTGTACTTTGTCCTTCAGGAAAACGGGAAGCACAGCTTTTCCGCCACGTATAAAGAACACCTGGAGAAAAAAGGGGGTCGCAATGAAAAACGTAAGGAATAAGAGTTTCTGGAGGCGGTTTCTCCCCAATCTTTACGTGAATGATTTATCGGAAATATCCCTCGAACTCCTCAAGGAGAAGGGAATTAAGGGTTTGATTCTCGACCTTGACAACACCCTGGTGGCCTGGAATCAGCACGAGCCTCCCCCTGAGACTATTTCCTGGGTTCAAAAAGCCAAGGAAATGGGGTTTCTGGTATTCATCGTTTCGAACGCCTTAGAGGAACGGGTTCAGCACTTTTCCTGGACCCTTGGTGTTCCCGGTATTTCCAAGGCACAGAAACCTCGCCGTTCTGCGCTGCGCAGTGCCGTACTCAGGATGAACCTTTCTCTTTCTGAAGTGGCGGTGATCGGTGACCAGGTTCTCACTGACGTCTGGGGTGGGAACCGCCTGGGCATATACACCATCCTGGTCCGGCCCCTCAACCCCAAAGAGTTCTTTTTCACCCGCCTGGGGAGAATGTTTGAACGAATGGTTCTGCGGAGGTTTTCTCTCCGATGATTGACGCTCAAACTCGACTGCTGGCTCTCCTTGGCCATCCGGTGTCACATTCCCTTTCTCCCTCTTTCCAGAATGCAGCGCTTCAATTCCTGGGGCTTCCGTTTGTGTATCTTGCTTTCGATGTCCTGCCTCAGAACCTCTCCAAAGCTGTGGAGGCTATAAAAACGTTAAACGCGCGGGGTTTCAACGTCACCGTCCCTCATAAAGAAAGAATCTGTTCTTTCCTTGACCATCTGGAAGAGGAAGCACAAATCGTCCAGGCGGTCAACACTGTGGTGAATGAAGATGGTAGACTCCTGGGGTATAATACGGATATCTATGGCTTTGAAAAAAGCATGGAAGAGGAAGGGGTAAGAATTGAGGGGAAAAACGTTCTTCTGCTTGGGGCCGGGGGGGTGAGCCGGGCGATTGTCTTTGCTCTGGGAAGGAAGAACATTACTTCCCTTATCATCGCCAACCGTACTCTGGAACGGGCACAGGAGCTGGCTCTTTTTGCGGAGCGGTTCTTTTCCTTTCCGGTGAAGGTAGCGTCCTGGGAGGACGCCATGGAGGGAGAAGGGGAATGCTTCCACGGGGTGGACGTGATTGTCAATGCCACATCCCTGGGAATAAAGGGTGAGGCTATTCCCCTTGATTGGCATAAATTTTTATCTTGTTCTTTAGTGATGGACGTGGTATACCGAAAGGGTAGCGAAACCGGCTTTGTCGTGGAAGCACGAAAGAGGGGGATTCATGGTTTCAGCGGAAAATCCATGCTCCTTTACCAGGGAGTGAGAAGCTTTGAACTCTTCACGGGTCATCCTGCTCCGGTGGAAATCATGAAAAAATTTCTCGAGGAGGGATAGAAGATTAACAGTCAGAAACTGGGCGAAATTTTGATCCAGCAGGGAAAAATCACTCCGGATAAGCTCAAAGAGGCCCTGGAAATCCAGGAGAGAACCGGCGAAAAACTGGGGGAAATCCTGCAGAAGATGTACGCCCTGCAGGAGAAAGAAGTCTACGAAGCCCTGGCAAAGCAACTGGGGACGCTTTACATCGAGCTTGATAAATACGTCATTGACCCCAAGGTAGTGACGAGATTACCGGAAAAATTCTGCCGTCAGCACCAGGTGGTTCCGGTAGCCGAAGAAAATGGTGCGATCATTCTTGCCATGGCCAACCCCGTGGACATCATGACCATCGACCGGGTGCGCCTCATGACCAAAAAGGAAGTGAAGCCCGCCATTGCCCCTCCCCGGGAGATCGAGCGGATCCTCAACGCCTACTATGGGGCTGTGGAGTCGGTGGATGACCTCTTCAAGGAAGCGGAAGTCAAGGAAGGACTATTTATCCCTGCTGAAGAGGAAGAGGTCAAAATCGACCAGCTTAAGGCTCTGGGTGAGGAAGCGCCCATTGTGCGGGTGGTGAACATGGTTATTCTCCAGGCCATCCGCTCTGGCGCCAGCGACATCCACATCGAGCCCCAGGAAGAACAGGTCCGGATTCGGTTCCGTATCGACGGAATTCTTCACGATGTGACTTCCACCTCCATCAAGGTTCATCCGGCTCTGGTGTCCCGAGTCAAAATCCTTTCCCGGATGAACATCGCCGAACGGCGTCTTCCTCAGGATGGACGCTTCCAGGTCACCGTTGACGGTCGCAACATCGATTTCCGGGTTTCTTCCCTTCCCACCATCTTTGGGGAAAAAATCGTCATGCGTATCCTCGATAAATCGGCCATCCTCCTTGACCTGGATCACCTCGGTTTTGAACCGGAAGACCTCACCAAAATTTATCGCCTCATTCAACATCCCTATGGGATGATTCTCCTCACCGGACCCACCGGGAGCGGAAAAACCACCACCCTCTATTCGGCCCTGAACTATATCAATAAGCCGGACCTCAACATTATCACCATCGAAGACCCGGTGGAATATCGACTCGTGGGCATTAACCAGGTGCAGGTCAAGCCCAAAATTGGGCTCACCTTTGCCAATACCCTGCGGTCCATCATGCGTCAGGACCCCGATGTCATCATGGTGGGAGAAATCCGGGACCGGGAAACTGCCGAAATCGCCATTCACGCTGCGCTCACCGGGCACCTTGTTTTTTCCACCCTTCACACCAACACCGCTGCCGGGGCGGTGGTGCGACTCCAGGAGATGGGAGTGGCATCATACCTCATTTCTTCTTCGGTGATTGGGGTCATTGCCCAGCGCCTGGTACGGCGAATCTGTCAGGCCTGCAAGGTGGAATTTGAGGTCAAAGGGAGTGTTGCGCAGGAACTCACCGGAGGAAAGGAAGACCGGTTGATCCTTTACCGCGGCAAAGGCTGTAACGCTTGCAATAAAACCGGATACCGGGGGCGGACGGCAGTTACCGAAATCTTCGTTATCGATGATGACCTCCGGCAGTTGATCCTTCGCAGTGCCATTGAAAAAGAACTTACCGAACTTGCCCGAACCAAGGGGATGAAAACCCTGCGGGAGAATGCGGTGCAAAAGGTCCTCCAGGGTGTGACCACCCTGGAAGAGATGTATCGCGTTACCACAAACGTTTGAGGGGGGAGAGAGATGGATTTCGATATCCGGGAACTACTGCGGAAAGTGGTGGAGCAAAAGGCTTCCGATCTCCACCTTACTGCGGGGATCCCACCCGTATTCCGGGTTTACGGCCGGCTCTTCTTTGCCGAAGGCTACCAACCTCTCCGGCCGCCTGACACCGAAAATCTTGCCCGCACTATCCTTGGAGAAGAACGCTGGCAGAAATTCATTCGGGAAAAAGAAGCCGATTTTTCCCTGGGTCTCCCGGACCTTGGTCGTTTTCGGGTTAACACCTATTTCCAGCGGGGTTCGGTGGGCATTGCCATCCGGGCTCTGAGCTACGTCATCCCCTCCATGGATGAACTCCATCTTCCTAAGGAAGTCCTGCAAAAACTGGCCCTCCTTCCCCGGGGGCTGATTCTTGTCACCGGCCCCACCGGGAGTGGCAAATCCACCACCCTGGCCTCCATGATCGACTACATCAATGAACATCGCTCCTGTCACATCATCACCATCGAAGACCCCATCGAATACCTTCACACTCACAAAAAAAGCATCGTCAACCAGCGGGAAGTGGGTGCCGACACCCCTTCCTTTGAAAGTGCGCTGGTGCACGCCCTGCGGGAAGACCCCGACGTGATTCTGGTGGGCGAGATGCGGAACCTCGAAACCATCGCCATTGCCCTCACCGCTGCCGAAACCGGGCACCTGGTCATGGCTACCCTCCACACCAATAACGCCCCTCAAACCATCGACCGCATCGTGGACGTCTTTCCACCTCACCAGCAGACCCAGGTCCGGATTCAACTTGCCGGCGCCCTTCAGGGAATTGTTGCCCAGCAGTTGCTTCCCCTTGCCAGCGGCAACGGCCGCATCCCGGCCATTGAAATCATGATTGCCACCAACGCCGTCCGTAACCTCATCCGGGAAGGCAAGACCTATCAGATTTACAGCGTCATGCAGACTTCTCTCTCTGAGGGGATGATCACCATGGACCGGGCTCTCTTTGAGCTCTACAAACGCGGTCTTGTCACCTGGGACGAAGCCTACAACCGGGCTATCGATCCCAAAGAATTTGCTACCTGGAGGAATCGATTCTAATGCCGGTCTATACCTATAAAGCCCGTGATCGCCAGGGTAAAATCAACGAGGGAACCATCGAAGCCCAGAACCAGAAAGAGGCCGTGGCCCACCTCCGGGAACGGGGGTTTTTCGTTACCTCCCTTTCTGAGGAAAGTTCCCTTGTTTCTTCTCCCCGCAAGGAAACCACCATTTTTTCCAGCCTCAGGGGGGATCGGGTCAGGCTCCAGGACCTGGCCAATTTTGCCCGGGGTATCGCCACCATGCTCGAATCAGGTGTTCCCCTTCTCTCGGCCCTCCGTAGCATCGCCAAGCAGACCACCAACCCCGGCTTTGCCGTCACCATCGAAGAAATCGCCAGCAAAATCGAGCGGGGCTATTCCCTTTCTCAGGCCCTTGCCGATTACCCCAAAACCTTCAACCGCGTTTTCCTGGGCATGGTTCAATCCGGCGAAGCTGGTGGAAACCTCGACTGGACTTTAGGGCGTCTTGCCGACTACCTCGAATGGGAAAAGGACCTCCGTGATAAAGTCCAGTCAGCAACGTATTATCCCATGATTTTACTTGTCGCCATGATCGCCGCTTCCTTTTTCCTGGTGTACTTCGTCTTTCCCCAGTTCGTCCTTCTCTTTGAAAGCTTCACCATTGAACTCCCTCTTATCACTAAACTTGTCCTTGCTTTTATCCGCTTCATCAACGCCAACTGGTTCCTTGTCTATGGCTCTTTTCTTGGCGCCGTTGTTCTCTTTTTCCTCTACGTCACCTCCGAACGTGGCCGAAGGTGGTGGGACCGCAAAAAGTACCGTCTCCCCCTTTTTGGCCAGCTCCTTCATAAACTCATCATCTCCCGCTTTGCCTGGATTCTGAACGGCCTTATCCGCAGCGGTATGCCCATGGTCCAGGCCCTGGAAGTGGTGGCCACCTCCCTGGGTGATACCTACGTCCAGGGTATGGTCCTTGAAATCGCCGAAAACATCCGCCGGGGACGAAACCTTTCCCAGAGCATCGCTCAGTTTCCCTTCTTTCCCCCCATGGTGGTGCAGATGGCCAGTGTGGGCGAAGAATCCGGTAACCTCGAACTCACCCTCAACAAGGTCACCGAACTCTACGACAAAGAAATTGCCCTTTTTGTTGCTCGCCTCTCTTCCACCATTGAACCCATTTTGACTATAATAATTGGTATCGGAGTATTCATTGTCGCCCTGTCGCTCTTCTTACCGATCTTTGAAATTGCCTCCAAGGGCATGCAGGGAGGTGGGATGTGAGCAAAAATTTGGTGTGATAATTTATCCTGAAGTGTAAATGATTTTGACTTAACCTTATTTCTGGAGGTGAAAACATGAGCTGGTTTACAAAGAAGAAAAAGAAAGACGAAGGTTTCACCCTGATTGAGCTCATCATCGTGGTGGCCATCATCGGATTCCTGATGGCCATAGCTATTCCGAGGTATACTACGTCTCGTTTAGTTGCTGCGCAAAGCGCTACTAAGGCAAACTTGCACCAGTTAGCTACAGCCATCGAAGTTTATCGCCAGGAAAAGGGTGAGCTGGGATATCCGGGAGATGCGAGTGCCGTTGCAACAGCTCTGAAAACTGACTACCTTCCTAAATCACCGGTACCACCAGTGGGGAAGGGCGCCCATTATCAGTACGTGAGTGATGGATCAACGTACTTTGCCATCTATGATCCGGTGACACCAGCTGATCTAACCGACACGACCAAGAGGTTTTACATCCAGTCTGGTGGAATAATAAATAATGATGCAAGTAGCGTCCCGAGTAGTGCTGAAGACTTAGATTGGTAGCTTAATTGGAACCCTCTGGTCAATCTTGACCAGAGGGTTTTTCCAGAATGTTTTCCAGTATAGCTTTTGTTGGTATTCTTTTTTATATTGCGCTCATCGACTTCAAGGCTCAGCGGATTCCTGATATCCTCACCCTTTCCCTCTATGGCCTGGGGGTGGTTTCCCTTTTTTTCAATCCTTCGCTTTATGACAAACTCCTCGGAGGGGGTGTGCTTTTTGCCTTTTTCCTTCTCCTTTACCTGGCTAAACCCCAGGGGGTGGGTTTCGGCGATGTGAAACTGGCCGGCGCCATCGGCCTTTTTCTGGGGTGGAAGCTGGCGCTTCTGGCGCTTTTTCTGGCCTTCACAAGTGGTGGTCTTGTGGGGGCAATCCTTATCCTTACGAAAAAGAAAACCCTCAAAGACTCCCTCCCTTTTGGCCCGTTCTTAAGCGGGGGAGCGGTTATCGCTCTCTTTTTTGGGAAACAAGTCCTTGACTGGTACGTGAATCTTCTTTATTTCCCCTGATTGTGTTGTGGGTAAACAAAGTTTTAACCGGAAGTGGGGATTTGATCGGATTAGCTTAGGAGTCACAGGATAATTATCTCAAGTGTAGTGTGAAAATTTTTTCGATGGCATACCCTCTGCCCCTTGACGTACGGCATTTTGGGCATTACATTGAAAATCAAGAGAGGAGGGAATTGGGTTCTCTGCGGTTCAACAAAAAGGATTCTCTACTTTAGAAGTGCTCGTTGTCGCTTTGATGATTGTTATTTGTCTTCCGGTTTCTTCCTTTTCTGTTGTCCGGATACGTGATGCCTACCTTCTGAAGCTCACGGCCTGGCAGTTGGTCACCAGAATCCGTCAGGCAAAAATTGAGGCCCTGGAGAGCGGGAAAGAGATTCGCCTCTTTTTTGACACTTCCGGTAACCGGGTGCTCTACAAAGGAAAAAGCGGAAAGACCGAGATCATCGGTTTTCCAAAGAGTGTGATACTCTACACCACGAACTTCCCTTCCAACACCCTTTTTTTCTATGCTGCTGGGACTCCTTCTTCTGGAGGCACGGTTACCATAAGGCTGGGAGCTCAGAGGCGGTATATCATTGTTACTCCGGTCACCGGGAGGGTGCGCTTCAGTGAAAAACCACCGTCATGACGCAGGGTTTACCCTCATCCAGGCCCTGATTTCAGCTTGTTTGGCGATGATGTTTTTCTCTCTGGTGTATTTCCAGGCTCAGGTAGTGAGTCGGCTGGAGAGGAGAAGCACCTCCCTTGCAAGGGCCCTTGGTGTGGCCATCAATACCATGGAAGAATTGAAATTGGAGGATAATCTTTTGACCGGTTCGGTGGAGAAAGAAGAAAAGGGATTCAATGTCTTTACCCAGGTGGAGGAATTTTCTTCTTCTCTGTACAGACTCAAGGTAGTGGTAAAGAATGGAAATGAGGAAATTCTCTCTTTGCAGACACTCAGAAGGAAATAGGGGATTCACCATTCTGGAGAGCCTTCTTGGAGGGAGTCTGACGTTATTGACTGCGATTCTTGTTTTTATGGCGTTGCAGCAATATCTTCTAATGTGTGAACGCCTTATGACCCAGGTTGAGCTTACCGAAACACTGGTGACGGCTGAGTATACCCTGTTTCAATTTTCGCGGTACAGCTCCTCTGCCGAGCTCTTACTCGAAGGGAAAAGGCTCAGGCTGAATTTTGCCGGGAATGGCATTGAGATTTATCCAGTAAAAGGGACCCTGGTAGTTCTGAACCGTGGAGCGGCGAACCCCATTGCAGAGGGATGTGGTGAGGAAACCGGGTTCCAGATAGAGGAAACTGCTCGGAATAAAAAGATTGTGAAAGTCCATATTCCTTTTTACTTTGGAAAAAGGTGTGAGGAACTTGCCCTGGCGGTGGGAATTCGATTCTGGGGACGGTAAACGAGGGTTTTTGGAGGTCGCTCTCATGATGCTCTTGGGCTTGTCCTGTGTTGTTTCCCCCATTCTTGGGGGATGGGTGCGTTCTCACGCCCGATTCATGCAAGCTCACGTGGAGGAAGTGAAAAAAGAGTACGAACTGGAGGGGGTTTTCTGGGAAATGGTGAGCCTCCTGGAAGAAAAGGGACCGGGATTTACAGGGACAGGTTTACCATCTTCTTTTATGCCCTCCTATACGAGCACCATAACTGGTGATACAATAACTGTCATAAAGAATGGGGTTTCACTTTTAGAGGCACGATTTCGGTGGAACGGCAATACCCTTGAGCTGGTCTGGGTTGAAAATCCTTTTGTGAAACCGTATGCGAGGTAGAAGAAGTGTTAGGAATCGATTTAGGCGATTACTCCTTGAAATACTGTCTATCGCAGAAAAGGAAGGAAAACCGTTTTGAGGTACTTCGAGTGGGAGAATTGGTACTCCCAGGAGAGATATTCTTGGAGGGAGAAATCAAGAGCAAGAACATCCTGACGGAAAATCTTCGTTTGTTCTGGCGCAGGAACCGCCTTCCTAAGGAGGTGGCTCTTGCTTTCTATCATCCCCAGATGGTGCTGCAGACGATTACGTTGCCCGAAATGCCCGAAGTGGAGCTCGAGAATGCCATCCGGTGGGAGGCAAGCTCGATCATTGTGGGCGAAGACAATCTCCAGGTTGGCTGGCAGATTCTAAAAAAGGACGAAAAGGGACTGGAGATTCTTTTTTCCGCCTTTCCGACGATTGCTGTAAACACGTGCGTTGACTCCTTTTTGAAGGCCGGAATTAAGGTGGAAGCGGTGGAACCCCAGTCCTTGAGCCTGTTGCGTGGTGTTTTGAGTATGGAGGATAGCCTCCTGCAGAGTTCTTTTGTGCTTCTTGATGTCGGGTTTCAGAAAAGCATGATTACCTATTTTTCGGGAGGAAAACTGGTTTTTTCTCGATATTTTACCTGGGGGTTAAAGCGGGTATGGAATGCGTTGAAGGAGAAGTTCAATTTACTTCCGGTAGAAATCATGGAGATCATGAATCGGGGAAGGAATGAAACGGATGTTCCCTATCAGTTGGAAGAAGCGGTTCGGGACGTCAGCCAGGATTTGATTGTGGAGTTACGCCGTTCCATCGCCTTTTTCCAGAGCGAGTTTAAGCTGGATACCGAAAACGGCAGGTGCCTTCTTACCGGGGGTGGGGCAGGGATTTATCCCCTGAGAAGAGAAATCTTACAGAATGTGGTTCTCAATTGTCAGGAAGTCAAGCCCCTTTCCCTGGGGAGAGAAAAGATTCCCAGTGGAAGGTTTTTAACCGCGGTGGGAGTGAGTTTATGGAGTTAAAGGTCGGTTATCCGGTAAAAATTAATCTCTTGCCCAGGAAGTACGTGGTGAAACGTGCCCCCAACTGGGTGCGGCTGTTTTTTCTGGCCTTACTCCTGGGATTCACCACATTTTATATCTACACGTATCTTATTACCTGGCTGGAGGTCAATTCTCTGATCGCTCAAAATACAGTGCTGGAAACCGAGTTGGGGCAGCTCAAAGAAAGGGAACAAAAACTCAAAGCGGTTCAGGAGGAAATCAACCGGATTGAAAAAAGGGTTGGAGTCCTCAAATCTTTGATTGTCAGGGAACCGGATTGGTTAAAGATTCTGGCTCTCATTGGGAACAGTATGCCTCCGGATCTTTACCTTGAAGAAGCGAGTTTTGACTCTACCAAAATTGACTGTAAGGGTAAATCGCAGAGTATTTTCAGTGTGGCGCGATTTATCGAGATGATTTCCCGTTATCCGGATATTTTCGCTTCAGCCGACTTTCGTTCTCTCAATCTCACTCCGGATGGAGCAATGTATAATTTTGACCTTTCTCTGGGGTTGAAAACGCCATGAATTTTGAAAAAAACTGGTCACTGTACTTCCTGGTATGGGTTGGTGTGCTGATTCTTTTCCTCTTTTTTGGCATTATCCCGGTTCTGCAAAAAGTGGATATGCTGTCGCAGGAAAAAGACCGTCTGCAACAGGAGATCCTGGCCCTGCGAAGGAAGGTTCAGCAGCTTGAGAACCTTGAAACCAGGTTAGAAAGTCTGAAAGTTACGGCCAGGACTCTAGAAGAGCGGATCCCCAGCGAAAAGGAAATCCCCAACCTCCTTTTAACCATTGAGGATGCTTCCTTCCTTTCGAAAGTGGAATTGCTTTCCCTGGTCCCCCAGGGGATGCAATCGGGGAGTGATTATATGGAGCTTCCTTTGCAGGCTTCTTTACGGACTTCGTTTTTTGATTTCTTGCTCTTTCTAAACTATCTCCGCCAGTCCCCTCGTCTTGTTCAGGTCAAAAGCTTTAATTTCCGGAAGGAACAGGAAACATTTCTGGTGGGTGCTCAACTGGCGACGTATCTTTTGGGTTCACCTCAACCCCAGGAGGCGACCCCATGAAGGAAAAGGAAAGCTATGCGATTCTTCTTCTGGCCTTAGGGATCGGCGTTATGGCTTTTTTGAGTTATGATGTGATGGGAAAGATACTGCAAAAGCCACCTTCTGAGCCCATTTTTTCTCCCATGGTTGCAACACCGAAACCCAGCCCCTCTTTGTCCCAGAATGAACCGGCGGAGAATTTCTTTCTTCCGGCTTATTCTGACCAGGAGTTGCAGTCTTTTCGCAACATCTTCCTGGCGGAAGGGGGAATCCCCCCGGAAGAAGAGCTTATCGTCGCCGTGGAAGAACCAGAGCCATCCATGGAGGAAGAGACACCGGAAATCGAGTTGGAGCCGCTTCCGGAGGAAGAATCTCCCCCGGTGACCGTGAAGGGGATGGTTACTTCTCCACAGGGGAAGGCCGTCATTGTGGACATTGGCGGAAAAATTTGTATTCTCACCTCTCAAAAACCATTGCAAGATGGCGTAAAATTGGTTAAAGTAGAAGAAAAGCAGGTGACTCTTGAATATCAGGGGAGGGAACTTACATTTTCACTGGCCGAGTGAGAATCCTGAGTATCAGTCTTGTAATCCTCCTTTCTCTTACCGTACCTGCATATGGTGCAACACTTAAGGATTTTTTCTGGCGGGCAGATCGTTCTGAGATTAAGCTCACCTTTAAATTTGATGCTCCTGCAAAATGGAAGGATGTCTCGCCCGATCAGTACCGCCTGGCTCTGGAAGTGGAAGGGTCACAGAGTGGTTTGCCCTATGCCGAAAGGCCCATGACCATTGGTCCTCTGCAAAGAATCATTTTCACCGAGAAAGAATCGAAACTCACCATCTGGATCGAGCTTGATCGACCCACGGCATATGAAACCTACGACGAGGCCGGAGGGCGCCTGGTCAGTATCATCCTGAAAGGTCCATTCGAAACGGGGCCAAAAAAAGAAAATCTCTATTCCTTTGATTTTTACGATACCGAAGTGCGGGACGCCATTGTGGCTCTGGCCAAAGTGGCCGGTGTCAACGTGGTGGTGGATGACTCGGTGGAGGGGAAAATCACCGCTTCTTTTGAAAATCTCACCTTTGAACAGGCTCTTGGGTATATCCTCACCATGCGGGGCCTGGGACAGGTGAAACTGGGCAATAATATCATCATTGCCAAAAAGGAAAAGCTGGAGGAATCTTTTGGATTGTTTGCAGTCCGTAGATTTCCTCTAAAAAGTATCGCTCCTGAAAAGGCCCGGGAAATCGTGAGCCTTGTTGTTCCGGCAGAGCGTGTGGCCGTTGATGAGGGAAGTCGAGCTCTCGTGATTCGGGGAAGGGAGGAAGAATTCCATCAGGTAGAGGAAATCCTGAATAAAGTTGACGTTGCTTTGAAAACCCAGACTTTCTATCTCTCCAATAATATCTATGAAGACGAAGCACAGCTCCAGAAAATCAGGGAACTCCTGAAGATTATCATCCCTGAAGAGGAACGGGTCAACTACGATTTCACTCAAAAAGCCTTTATCGTTCGGGGGACAGAGGAAGAAATCAAAGCCTGCGAAGAGCTTCTGGCCAATCTGGATCGTAAACTCCCTCAGATTATGATCGAAGCGAAACTCATCGAAATCAACCGGGAAAAGGTCAAGGACCTGGGTGTGACCTGGACTTCTGGGGGAAAAGAAGGGCAGATTACCTTTGGGGAGTTAACCCTTGGTGGTTCCATGGAACGCCAGGAACTGATGGAGATTACCCTCAAAGCTCTGGAAAAGAAAAACCTGGCCAGGCTGGTGGGTAATCCCAGAATTTTAACCCTCAGTGGTAAAACGGCTACCATCCACGTTGGAGATTCCATTCCCTTCCGAAATCTCCGCACAGATGAGGAGGGTCGTATTCTTCCCGGTGAATTGCAGTTCCTTGAAGTGGGAATCACCCTGGAAGTGACCCCGGTTCTCACCCAGGAAGGGACAGTGGTGGTGCATGCCAAACCTGAAGTGAGCACCTACACCGAAAGAGAATACGTCCTGGCTGGACTTACATTTAAGGATCCGCAAACGAGTGTTAAAAATGCCGATACTACTGCTCGTCTGCATCCTGGTGAAACCTTAGTTATCGGAGGGCTTATCCGGAGCGAAGATATCGAAAACATCACTCGCATTCCCATTTTAAGTGAAATTCCGCTTATCGGAAATCTCTTTATACTCCGAAGCAAGACTCATAAAGAAACAGAACTCATTGTTTTTCTGACTCCTCATCTCGTTGAGTACTGAAGGAGGAAAGAAATGAAGGGGGCAAAGTTTTTTGGTCTTGTGGGTAGCGTGTTGATGGTATTATTGTTCTTCTCTGGTTGTGGTTGGTTTTCTGATAATCCTATGTTTCCTAAGGCGAAGGTGGATATTTCAGTTACGGTTCTTGCTGAAGATGGTGGAGAGGTTTCTACCGGAAGTTTGGGAATTATATCGGTGACGTCAATTTCTAATATTTCCTCAGATACCAATACTTTGAGTGAGAGCATAACCACAACGGTTACACAACAGGTTTATCAGGGTGGAACTTCAACCGTAACTCAGCAAGTGGAAACCACACAGCAGCAGACACAACAAACTCAGAAGATTGACGAAACCCAAAAGGTCGTTTTTGCGAGGGTAGTTAAGTTTACCATTCATCCTATCAATGCGGTGGGAGGAACCATTGAAAAGTGTACCATAGAATACACCGACGAAAACGGCAGAATCATTTCTGCCCTTACTCGAACCTTAGCACTTTCGGTGCAATTTCTTCCTGTGCTTCCTGACACTCTTACTGGTTCTAATCTTTACAATCAGACCACATCTTTCACATTGGAAATTTTCACCACCGAGGTTGAGGACTACTTTGTGAACAACGGTATTACCTCGGGGCAGGCTATTGTGACTTTTCGAGGAACCGATTCAGCTCTCCATGCCATCTCGTACAAAGAAACTATTCCTATTACCTGTCCTCCTTATGAGATTCCTTCGGTATCTCTAACGCAAAGCTCAACCTCACCGAGTTCTACTTCTTCTACCTGTCAATCGTGCTTTTAAATCGTATCGCCCTCCTTGGTTTTATGGGAAGTGGTAAGACTACTATTGGCTGGATGCTGGCCGAGCAGTT
This sequence comes from Candidatus Profundicultor aquiphilus, assembly GCA_013314795.1. GTDB lineage: Bacteria > Atribacterota > Atribacteria > Atribacterales > Caldatribacteriaceae > Profundicultor > Profundicultor aquiphilus. The sequence continues at coordinate 13,712 of JABUEZ010000015.1, forward strand.
GCATTGGCGCTTTCTGGACACCGATTCCCTGATTGAGGAACAAGCCGGCCTTTCTATTCCCCGTCTTTTTGGAGAGTACGGAGAAGAGTATTTCCGCCGATGGGAAACCCGGGTGTTGAACGATGTAGCGCGTCAGGAAAAAATCGTTTTGGCTACCGGTGGTGGTCTTCCTACACGGGAAGAGAACTGGGTGATTCTCGAAAAACATTTTCTGACGGTATTTTTGCGCTGGAAGCTGGACACGCTTTATGAGCGGATTAAGGGTGATCCGGAAAGACCTCTGGCGGCGAGGTATCCCACATTAAAGGAACTGGGATCACTTTATTTGAAGAGACTCCCTTTTTATGAGCGAGCCAGTGTTATAATAGATGGAAATGGAATGACCAAAGAGGAGATCGTTGGTGAAATCATAAAGCATGCGAAAAATTGTGGTGTCGCTTTCTGAGGGAAGGTCGTACCCGGTTTTCATTGGGGAGACGTTATTTGACAGGGAAGGGTGGCGGGAGTCCGTTTTTTTTCCGTCGAAAAAGGGAGTCCTGGTTACGAACACCACCCTGGATGTACTCCACGCGGGAAAGGTTTTGTCTTCCTTTGTGCAGGGAGAATTTACGCTGGGGAAGGTGGTCATTCCCGACGGAGAAGAGCATAAGAACCTGGCTACTGTAGAAAAAATTTACCATGAACTCGTTCGGTTCGATATCGACCGCAAGAGTTTTCTCCTTTCATTTGGTGGGGGTGTGGTGACGGATATCGCCGGTTTTGTGGCGTCGACTTTTCTGCGAGGGATCGATTATTTCCAGATTCCCACCAGTTTACTAGCTCAGGTGGACAGTTCCATTGGGGGCAAAACCGGAGTGAATCTCGAAGAGGGAAAAAATCTGGTAGGGACGTTTTACCAGCCCCGAGGAGTCTTCATTGACCTTTCCTTTTTGGGAACACTTCCAGAGCGGGAATACCGGGAGGGTTTGAGCGAGGTCCTGAAGGCCGCTTTTTTGAGTGGTGGTGACTTTCTTGAATTTGTTGAAGGACACAGAGAAGCGATCAAGAGGCGGGGTCTCGGAGTGCTGGAGGAACTAGTGGCTCGGGCTGTAGACTTTAAAAGGAAAATCGTGGAAGAAGACGAGAAGGAAAAGGGTCTGCGAAGTATTCTGAACTACGGCCACACCATTGGACATGCCCTGGAAAAAACCCTGGGTTATGGGGTAATCCGCCATGGAGAAGCG
>JABUEZ010000313.1 GCA_013314795.1 Candidatus Profundicultor aquiphilus
AGGCCTACGAGAACGAAATTATGGCGGAACTGCGACGAAGGCGCTATCTCCAGAATACTGGTAACATTCTGGCCAAGGGGCTGGCCATTCTGATGATGTTCCTGAGCCTTGCAGTGCTCTCAGCCTGGAGGCCTGAAACTGCCCATCTTCTTCCTCTCTGGACTGTGCTTTCGGGAATTTTCTTTTTCGGTGGCGGAGCCATCCTTATGACCAGAAAAGATGCCTTTGGTCGCTGGAGCAAGGAAGGGAGAGTTTACTTCCTGCGCTGGCAGAGCTTCGCCCGGTTTTTAAGTGATTACTCACTCCTCTCCGAGCGACCACCCCAATCGGTGATCATTTGGGAAAAATACCTCATCTATGCTACAGCCCTGGGTGTTGCTCAGGAGGTCATCAAAAACCTGGAAAAACTGGTACCCCGGGAAGTTTTTGAACGAGAGAGCCCTCATCCCTATTTCTATCATCCCAGTATGTATCTTTTTGGAAGTGAGTTCCACCGCCTTCGTTTAACTGCTACTTCGACCATCGCCCAGTCCCAGGCTCGTTCCCATTCCGGAGGAGGCTTTGGAGGTGGAGGATTCTCTGGTGGAGCCGGTGGTTTTGGAGGCGGTTCAGGGGGCGGGAGAGGAGGAGCATTTTAAGACCCACTTGCTAACTCCCTTATAATAATAGAAAGACAAAGGAGAGAGTGAACCATGTACCGATTCGTACCCATACTGGGAATGCTGATAATATTCTTTTTCATATCCTCACTCGGAGCGCAGGAAACACCCCTCACGGTGGCCGCCTCCATTCCACCACTCTGTGATCTCATAAAACAGGTGGGAGGAGAGCAAGTGGAGGTGATCCAGCTTGTCCCTAACGGCTTTAACCCCCACACCTACGAACCCACCCCCAGAGATATCCAAAAGATCGCCCAGGCACAGGCGGTTTTTCTGGTTGGTTTGGGATTCGATACCGCCTTTGAAAAACTCCTCCAGGGTGTGGACGAGAAGAAACCCATGGTTCTTGTAAGCGAAGGACTCGAAACTCTCTACGGAGAGGGAAAACAGGGGGAAACCTTTCCTGATCCTCACGTGTGGCTTTCTCTGCGCAATGCCCAGAAAATCGTTGATGCCATTGTTCGACACCTCTCGGTCTTTGACCCGGAGAAAAGTGCATGGTACGAGCAGCAGGCCAGCATCTACAAAACGAAACTCCAGGAACTTGATATCTGGTTCACAGATGCAATCAAGAAAGTAAAAAACAGTGGCTTCATTGCTTCCCATAACGCCTGGTCGTATTTAGCGCGGGACTATGGTCTTTCTCTGCGAGGGATCATCGAAAAAGCCCCGGAAAGAGAACCAACCCCTCAGGAACTGCGAGAGCTCATCAAAACCATGAAAAACGAAGGAATCCGGGTTATATTTGTCGAGCCACAATTCAATCAGAAAATCGCCCAGGTTCTGGCCCAGGAGGTAGGAGGCACGATCATTGAGCTTGACCCCTTAGGAACCTTTCCCGATGTACCCTACCTTGAACTCATGCACCGGAATTTTTTGCAAATCCTGAAGGGATTGACCATCAATGCCCAGACAGAGAGCCATTGAAATAAAAAAGGTATCTTTCCGGTACCAGGGAAACACCGTTTTGGAAGATATCACCCTCCATGTCGAAGAGAGTGAGTTCCTGGCCCTCATCGGCCCAAACGGTGCTGGAAAAACCACCCTTTTAAAACTCATTCTGGGACTCCTCCCCCTTCAGGAGGGAGAAATCTTAATCTTTGGCAAACCCCTTGCCGAACTCGGTCCAGATCGACACTAGATCGGCTACGTCCCCCAGGGAAGCACCATCGATCGTCGTTTTCCCATCACGGTGGAAGAGTTTGCCCTGACCGGGCGCTATGGTCTCATCGGGATAGGGCGACGACCAAAACCTGCCGACTACGAGAAAACGAATGAGGCCTTAAAAAAGGTCCGCTTAGAATCGTTACAACACCGCCCCATCCAGGCCCTTTCCGGTGGTCAGTGGCAACGATTGCTTCTGGCCC
>JABUEZ010000016.1 GCA_013314795.1 Candidatus Profundicultor aquiphilus
ACCAGGCATTTCTTCCAATCTACCCGAAATTTCCCGCATCGCTTCTGCCCATCGGGAAGTGGAGTCGGCCATCAGAGCCACCTTGTAACCCATGTCCCGGAAATACTCCGCTATGGTGATCCCGGTATACACTGAAGCTTCTCGAGCAGCCACGGGCATGTTAGAAGTATTGGCAATGAGCACCGTTCTTTGCATCAGGGGCTCCCCCGTATATGGGTCAATCAATTCGGGGAATTCCATGAGTACATCGGTCATCTCGTTTCCCCGCTCCCCACAACCGATAAAGACAATAATGTCGGCATCCGACCATTTAGCAAGTTGATGCTGAACCACTGTTTTCCCACTTCCGAAAGGACCAGGGATACATGCAACTCCACCTTTGGCAATGGGAAAAAGTGTATCGATTACCCGCTGCCCGGTAACCAGCGGTTCATCCAGGTTTAACTTCTCTTCATAGGGACGAGGGGTCCGCACCGGCCAGCGCTGCATCATGGTAATGTTTCGCTCTTTACCATTCTGGTCAATAACCGCAACCACTTCTTCAACCGTGAACGACCCCTCTCGAATACCTTTGACTTTCCCGGAAATCCCGGGAGGAACCATAACCTTGTGAATAATGGTCTTGGTCTCCGTAACCTCCCCCAGAACGTCACCGGCGGTGACCTCTGCACCAACCTGAACTACTGGACGAAAATGCCATTTCTTTGTCCGGTCCAGCGCTTCCGTTTCCACTCCCCGAGCGATAAAATCCCCAAACCCGGCTCTGATTTTCTCCAGGGGCCGTTGTGTTCCATCGAAAATACTCCCTATAAGTCCCGGACCAAGCTCTACACTCAGAGGTTCAAAAGTTGATACCACCGGTTCCCCAGGTTTGATTCCCGCGGTTTCTTCATAAACCTGGATGGTGACCCGGTTTTCATGAATACCAATGATTTCTCCCACCAGTCCCTTTTCTCCTACTTTGACCATGTCATACATTTTTGCTCCCGCGAGATCCACCGCCACCACAACCGGACCATTCACACTCAATACTGTTCCTTTATTCTCCATCTCCATCATTCCTCTCCCTGAAGCAAGACATTGCTCCCAATGGCTATTTCAACGAGTTTCTTCACAAAGTCAGTGCCTCGACCTAATTCAGACGAACGGGTTGGAATACCAAGCACCACCGGTAATGCTTCAGCTCTGAGATCTTCGAAGTACTCCTTGAGCAGGTCGTAAAACTTCCATTCGGTAAAAATAACCGCATACTGGGCTCTTCGCAGAGTCGGTAAAACTCTGGAGAGTTCCTGAGAAGTATAAACTACAAAGGTATCAATTCCCATACCCCGAAAGCAGAGGGTATTTTCTTCTCCGCCCACAAAAGCCAGACGAAACTCACTCATAGTAACACTCCCGTATCTTGTCTCGCAATGCTTCCTGGGACAGCCCAAAATATTTTCCCTCTAACAGAATACGCAAATTCTTGACGTCGATACCCTTTGCCCAAAGGAAGCCAAACACTGGTTCTGGACCAAAAGTCTGGGAACGAAAAGAACGTGCAAAACGGATAAGATAATTATCCATTTGTTTCTCCACTTCAGCCACATAGTAAGGATCATCATGGAATGACTCGGCCGGTAAAATAAAAGAAAAACCCAGGTCGGCAATCATTTCAGGAACCTTCTCTGGCGAAGCACCCAGAAGACTTACAAAAGACTCCTGCGACACCAAAGGATTTGGAGTATACATGAGACGAACCATTTCGGGCTTTCCTCCCTGACAACGAGCACGAAGAACTGCCTTCAAATATGCAAAGGCCACATACGCCAGAAGCCAGTTCTTCAAGACCTGACTTTCATATTTCAGGGCCAGCCGATACACCTCCTGTAAATAGAAGCGATCCAGAACAAACTCTAAAACTTGAACATTATAAGCATGGCTCTCGAACGCAGAAAAAGCCTCCCGAATCGCATCTTCAAAAGGTTCAGGAAGAAATTCCCGTCCCTCTCCGGCAAAGAAGCGGAACACCCTTTTGGTATCGAGAGTTGTGGGGTACGACTTCTCCACAGTTTTTTTTGCCAGGTGACACTTCATGGCCAGCTTCAAGAAATTAAAATCAAAATTCAGGATAAAAAATCTCGTAAGCGGTGTTGCGATTCTGTATCGATCAAAATCCTCCAAAATACTCCAGTAATGGCCCATTAACGTTTCGTCGATACTTTGAGGACTGTGAAAAGTACCTTGAAAAACTGTTCCCCAGTAAGGGATCTCGGCTACTACTCGCAGGGCCTGTTCCAAATCCTCAGTTTTCAGGATATTTTCCAAAATCTTCTGAGTCAATATTCCACTTTCTAAAGCCCGTACTCGCCCCACAAGATAGGCAAATCCAGTATCTTCCTTCAGCGCGGATTGGATAGTTTGCAACTTCATTGACTCACACCTTGAAAAAGCGTTTTAACAATAAACCCTTCGTTTCTCTTCAGGAAATCATCCAAAATGGTGGAAAAAGCCACGTTAACACTCATACCACCATTTTTTAAAACGAAACCCCGTTCGTTTGGAGCATCCAATATACCCCCGAAACGGAGTCGATAATTCATCTTCTTGTTCACCCGCTCCAGGAACTTCTGTCCTAACCTTTCAGCTTCCTGGGGAAACATCCATACTTCTTCATCGCCACTCTGCACGTAGTGAAGGATAATTTTCTCGCACCATTCTTCGTACGATTTTTCTATTTCATCCAGGAAAAGCCCGGCGAGACGCTGTTTCAAGAGCTCTATAGCTTCACTTTTGACTTTCCCAATCTCATGGCGACTCTGGAGCTTTGCTTCTGCTATTTTGCGCTGAATCTCTGCTTCGACTTCCCTTCGGCGACGCTCTAAAAGACGCACCGATTCCTTATTCACTTCTTCTTCGATCTTTTGCAATCTCAGCTTTGCCTCTTCAGAAGCTTTTTCCAAAATGGTTCTCTTACGAGCTTCGGCTTCCTGGCTGATCCTCTCCAGAATGTCTTCCAAGGGCATAATGCCACCCCTATAGTTTGATGGAATTCAAAAGAAGAATCGTGGCAAGCAAGGACAGAACTGCGTAAGTCTCCACCATGGCGGGGAGAATGATAGCCTTACCGGTTTCTTCTGGACGCCTGGCAATAAGACCAATCGAAGCTGCAGCAGTCTTACCCTGGGAAATTCCGGAGAGAAGGCCAACAATGGCAATTGGCAAACAGGCAAACATGATTTGCATTCCCTGCGCTACAGTGACTGCCACCGGAGTTCCTCCAAATAATCCCAGCTTAATTAAAACCCAGAACCCAGCCAGCAAACCGTAAATACCCTGCGTTCCAGGCAAAGCCTGAAGGAGGAGCACCTGACCAAACTTGCCAGGATCTTCGGTCATCACACCTGCACCAGCTTCTCCAGCAATTCCAACCCCCAACGCTGAGCCAATTCCTGCCAGACCTATGGCCAAAGCCGAACCTAAAAGAGCGAAGACTAATCCATCAACAAGCATAATAAAACCTCCTCAAGACAGTTTTATGTATTTTGTTTTGTAACCAAAAGGTTTGAATTCTCGACCACCATTCTCATAAAACTTGGTGAAAAATTCCACGTACTGTAAACGAGCCGAATGTACAAAGGCTCCCAATCCACTCATCAAAAGATTGAAGACATTGAAAAGAAGAGCAATGAGAAGGCCAATAAGCCATCCGATGTAAGGGGAACCACCAAAAAGCATTCCTAACGTCCGAGCCAGAATGGCAATAATCGAACTGGACAGCCCCAGAGCAAAAAGACGGGAATAGGAAAGTACATCCCCAAGATAAGACACAACACCATAGAGGCTCAAAATACCAGAAAGGACCTTCATAATCGGGTTTTTCTTGGCCCTTCCCTGGGTGGCCACCAGAAACAGAGCGCTTCCAACCACAAGCGGTAGAGCCACACCTTTCAACACCTGTAAACCAGTCACACCAAGGAGATATAAAACGATAGAAACCAGAAATACAAACCAGCTCAGGTGGTCCATAATTGCCACCGCAAAATGTTTTCGACGCCATTCCTTCACAAAACTTAATCCAATACCGACTAGAATCTGCACAACACCTAAAGCAAGCGAGAATATGAGCATGGGGAGAGGGTTATTGATCGGATCAATAACAGTCAATGCTTTTTTGAACTGAGTCACTGCAGAAAGAAAAGAGGGCAAGTAATCAAAAACATCGCCCAGCCAGGAACCGGTCGCCATACCCGCACCGATAGAAGCAATCCCACCCCATCCTAACATATGGAAAAAGCGGCGAGCTGATTCACTGAGAGGGAGAAATAACGGCGCAAAGAAACCCAGGAGCGCCAGAACCAGCCCATAAATGACATCACCAAGGCAAATCCCGAAGAAAAGAAAGAAGAAAAACGACAAAAACGGAGTGGGATCAAGCTCGGTATAGTTAGGAAGACCATAGAGACGGGTCAACACTTCAAAATTCCGGGTCCAGATTCCATTACGAAGGTCAATGGGAGGCTTTTCTCCTTCCTGAGGATCTCTTTGATAAAGAACCCACTCTCGACCAATTATACGCAGGGACTCCTCAATAGCTGGGATAACCTCTTCCTGTGCCCATCCACTGATCAGGCTTGTTTCCCTGGTCTGTAGGATAGCTCTTTCAACCTCTTCTCGCTCCAGAAGCACACTGTAATAATCATGAGTCACCTTCAGGTCTCTTTCAAATTTAAGATAACGCAGGGCTTTCTGATAGAGCAATTCTCTTTCGGTCATAACCTCATGAAGGCGAGTTTCTACTTTGTGCATCGCCTCTTCCGGTGTTCCTTCAAAAGCCTGGGGAAATACAAGAGGCACAAGGGATAACATCTGAAGGACTTCTTTGATTTGCGCTTCCAGATCTCTATGTCCCACCAGGAAAACCCAGAAGCCGCGCGGGGAGGGAAAAGTTTCCATCAACCACTCTCGACCAAGTTCTTTTAATTTTTCCTCCAGGGTAGCATATTTCTCTCGAGGCACTTCCAAGAGACAACTGAACGTAAAACGAGTTCCACCAATATATTCGAGAGGAACTTCGACATTTTTAATCCGTTTCAGGAATTCCAGATTGGTATTTAATTTATTAATCACCGCACGAATCTGATTGAGCTGCTCTTCAATGGCCAAACAAGCCCGATAAACAGGGATATAGCTAAAGCTATGACGGAGGAAATCTTCTTTCTTCACTTCCACGGGCCGGGGGAAAAAGCTTTCCAAGGCTCCCGGTTTATCCTGACGGTATCGCTCCAGGAAATCAAGACAGTACCGCACTTCTCCCAGCATCCGTTCCAGCTCTTCTTTCCTCGAGGAAGAAGAAGGCAAAAGCTCCGGAGAAGGATTCTCTTCGGTCACAACTTCCATCACGCCCAGATCCTGCAGACGCGCAAGAATAGCGCCTTTCAGGGAATGATGAGCAACAATATGAATTCTCTTGACTTTACTGATGGCCATACTCTTTTTTCAACCTCTCCACCAGATCCCGAGCCAAGACTTCTACTCTTTGGCTCAGCTCTTTTTTCAAATGTTCAGCTTCTTCCAGAGAGCGAGCACGAATTGCCTCACTTTCTGCTTCTGCTCGAGAAAGCATTTCACTCCTCAAATTCTGTGCTCGTATTTCCGTTTCTTGAAGTACTCTATTTCGCAATTCCTTGGCACGCACTTCAACCTGCTCCAGAATCTTTGCCGCCTCCTGTTCGGCCTGTTTCAATTCCCTTTCCTTCTCCTGCTCCAATTTTCTAATGCGGTCCACCGCTTCCTCGATCATTTTCCCTTACCCCCGATTTGATGGAGAATACATTGCATGATATATTAACAAAAGGATGGATGCTTTTCAACCATAGGTTGGGAAAGGAGGAAAAAATCGCTATGCCCAAGGCACTGGTTCTGTATTACACCCGTACCGGAACTACTGAAGCCATGGCAAAAGCCATTGCTCACACACTCCGGGAAGAGGGTCTCTCAGTTGACCTGGTCCATTGTGACAATTTCTCTCTCCATACTCTACCCCAGTATCACCTTATCGTCATCGGCTCTCCCACATATTACGGAAACATGGCTGCAGAAGTGAAGAAAATTCTGGATGAAAGCGTCAGATTTCATGGAGAACTGAATGGAAGGGTCGGCGGTGCCTTCACTTCTTCTGGGAACCCTGCCGGAGGCAACGAAACCACCATTTTTTCCATTTTGCAGGCACTTCTCATCCACGGAATGATCGTAAAGGGTAGACCAGAAGGAAGCCATTATGGTCCGGTGGCCATAGAACGTTTTGACCAGCAAGCTGAACAGGAATGTCAGGAGTATGCTCGAGAGCTGGCAAAGGTAACCAAGTCTCTCTGGGCTTCCTGAAAGGGCATGACCACTTCCCCCTCCTGGGGATTTCCAAAAATGTGCGCGTATTCTCTCCCCCGACTCCATAAAAAACAGGCAGCATATGCGCAGAGCAATGCATCGCAGGCGTCAATGAACCAGAAAGAGTCTTCCTGAAGGGCAAAGAAAAATAATTCCAGGCCCCGGAGGGGAGGTGAAAATGATACCAGTTCAGCAATTCTCTGTTGGAATAGGGGCAATGTCCGTTTCGTTTTTTTCTCCCGCTGATACACCTCAAGCGCACCTTGACCCCACAGACCAAGAACGATAAGAGGGGGAAAAACTTCAAAAGCAATACGCCAGAATAATGTATCCAGAAATGGCAGGGTAATCTGAAAGTGACTCTGGAGAAGCAATTCCCAGAACAGAGTAAGTCGGGGATACTTCTGTTCCACAATGGTCAGATTGACCGGTAAAATCCCACTATGAAATCTTTTCAGAAAAATACCGATCTCCCGCTCGGCCTGGCGATTTCCTTTGCAGTTCCTTACGGTAAGCGGAGCATCGATAGCCAGAACAAAGGTTTCCTCCTGATGAACACGAAAAAAAGAGGAGAAATCTTCAAGAGAAGTAAGGCAAAGCAGGGTTTCATAGAAAAAACCGTTATCGTCTTTCCGAATTATACACAGCAACGAAGGTCTTTTAAATCCCCAGGCAAGGTCAATGCCGATAAACCTCAAAGTGTTCCTCAAGGCAGGATTTTCTCAGGTTCTCGTCTTTTCCCACCGGGTACTCTCCATCAAAACAGGCAAAACAGTATGAAGACGCAGGAGGCTGAATACTGCGTTTAAGACCTTCAAGCGAAAGATATCGCAAGCTATCAAGCCCCAGGTATTTTTCAATGTCAGGAAGAGCAAGACGAGCAGCGAGAAGCTCTTCAGATGTGGGAAAATCAATCCCGTAATAACAGGGAAAACGATGGGGTGGAGAACTGACCCTCAAATGCACTTCTCTGACTCCCGCTTCTTTGAGGGTGGCAATCCGTTCTCGCGAGGTGTTACCCCGGACAATGGAATCCTCAATCACGATAACTCGCTTCCCTCGAAGAATTGCTTTCAAGGGGTTGAGCTTCAGACGCACCGCCAGATTCCGCGACTCTTGCCCAGGCTGGATGAAAGTCCTACCCACATAAGGATTACGAACCATGGCAAATTCCAAAGGAATTCCTGAGGCTTCGGCAAAACCCAAAGCGGCGAAAGTACCCGAATCCGGAACCGGCACCACCATATCGGCAGAGAATGCTTCGTCCTCAGCCAGAATTCTTCCCATTCGCTTTCTGGCCTCGGCCACATGATTCCCAAAAACAAAAGTATCCGGACGAGCGAAATAAATGAGCTCAAACACACAGAAAGCCTTCCTCGAAGAATAAGCGTAAAAGAAAGAACGAGGACCATTTTCATCGAGGATAAGCATTTCACCCGGAGCAATTTCCCGGATAAATTCCCCTCCCACCACATCAATGGCACAACTTTCGGAACTCACCAGATAGCCATCGTCCAGCCTGCCAAGGCAGAGAGGGCGGAACCCCCATGGATCCCTCACCGCAATGAGTTTTTCCCGGGAAAGGATGCCCAGCGAATAGGCCCCCCGCATCTCCCACAGGGCCTCCTTAATCGAGTCTTCTAGACTATCAAAGGCACTTCCCGCCAGCAGGTGGAGAATGAGTTCCGTATCCGTCGAGGATTGCACCACCGCACCTCGCCGACTCAATTTCTTCCAGAGCGATGGCGTATTGACCAGATTGCCGTTATGAGCCACGGCAATACTTCCCAACCTTGATTCTCCCAGAAAAGGCTGGATATTTCGCTCTACAGAATCACCGGTGGTCGAATATCGGACGTGGCCCAGGGCAATATGCCCTTTGAGTTTCGCCAGATGGTCCACACCAAAAACTTCATGTACCAAACCCATTCCTTTGTGTTCCTGCAAGCGTTTCCCATCCGAAACGACCAATCCGGCGCTTTCCTGACCACGATGCTGCAAAGAAAAAAGCCCAAGATAGGCAATCGTAGCAGCATCCTTCAGGCCGTAGACTCCAAAAATACCGCATTTCTCCCAAACTTTGTTCTCCATGGTTGATCGCATCAACTCAACACACTCTCCCAACGCTCTTTCAAATCCAGCACCGGGAGAGCAACGAGCACCTCCCGACCATTCCGTATCAGAAAATCTCTGCCACCAACTCTTCCCAAAACGGCAAATGGAACACCCTTTTCCTGAGCCATCACTGCAACTTTCGAGTAATTTTCTTCCCTCAGGCTGAGCAAAACTCTTCCCCGACCTTCTCCAAAAAGTACGGCGTCCATCCTCAGACTGTTCCACGGCTCCACATTCACCATAACTCCCAGGGGGCATTCTCCGGCAAGACAGGCCTCAAGAAGAGTAAAAAGAAGGCCTCCCTCACTCACATCGGACGCAGACACGACGAAACCCCCACTAATCAGTTCAATTAAAAGCTCCTGCAGCGCTTTTTCCTCGTTGAGGGAAAAAGAAGGTAACGGCCCAGCTTCAAGGTTATGAATCACTCGCAGATATTCACTTCCCCCCAGTTCTTCCCTTACCTTACCCAAAAGAACGACTATGTGACCCTCTTCTTTAAAAACCCCATCCACGGCTTGCTCAACATCTTCAATAATACCCACCATGCCGATGGTGGGGACAGGGTAAATGGTTCCACGGGGATTTTCATTGTAGAAAGAAACATTTCCACTCACGATGGGAAGGCCAAAAAATCGACTGGCATCGGCAATCCCCTTTACCGCTTCCACAAACTGCCAGTATCGGTCAGGCTTTTCTGGATTCCCAAAGTTGAGGCAATCGGTGATTCCAGCGGGACGAGCACCACAGGCACTGAGATTTAATGCCGCTTCTGCAACCGCCATCTGCGCCCCTCGATAGGGATCAAGGTAACAGTAAACTGGATTGCAATCAGTCGTTACCGCAATACCCCATTTCTTCCCTTTCACCCGCAGGACTGACGCACCTTTTCCAGGCAAAACCACCGTGTTTGTCTGCACCATGTGATCATACTGTTCGTAGACCCATCGCCGAGAACACAAATTGGGAGAAGAGAGCATGGTTAAGACAACATTTTCATAATCTGTAGGAAGAGGGAGGCTCTGCAAAGATAGAGAATTCACTTCGTCAAGATAAGTCGGTCTTTTCCGAGGCGGAGTATAAACGGGTGGAGCAGTCAATTCGTTCGCAGGAATATCGGCCACTACTTCTCCCCGATGAATAATGGTTACCCTTCCACTTCCGGTGACCTTACCCACGATTTCAGCCTCAAGGCCCCACTTCTTGAAAATTTTCCTAATCTCCTCTTCGCGACCTCTCGCCACACAAAGCAACATTCGTTCCTGCGACTCCGACATCATAATTTCCCATGCTTCCATTCCTTCTTCGCGCAGTGGTACCCGATCAAGATCAAGTTCAACTCCGCTTTTTCCCGCAGCCGCCATTTCGCTTGCCGAACAAGTTAGACCGGCGGCACCCATGTCCTTGACACCAACCACAAAACCAGTAGCGAGCGCCTCCAGGGTTGCTTCAATCAGACACTTTTCGGTGAAGGGGTCTCCAATCTGGACACTGGGTCTTTTCTCTTCCCCATCGGCGAATTCCTGTGACGCTAAGATACTGCACCCACCAATACCATCCCGACCGGTTTTATTTCCCACGTAAAGGACGATGTTTCCCTCTCCTCGAGCCACCGCCTGTGCCAGTTTACCTTTCTCTGCAACTCCCACACACATCACATTCACCAGGCAGTTACCCCGAAAAGCAGGGTGAAAATACAGTTCTCCACCCACGGTAGGAACTCCTACGCAGTTTCCATAAAATGCAATTCCTTCCACCACTCCCCGGAACACATAACGAGAATTCCGATCCTCCAAAGGGCCAAAACGAAGCGAATCAAAACAGGCAATAGGCCGAGCACCACTCCCCAGGATATCCCGAATGACGCCTCCAATCCCGGTTGCTGCTCCCTGTTTTGGCTCAATCTGAGAAGGATGGTTGTGGCTTTCCATCTTGAAAATGATAGCCAGGTCATCGTAGATGATACCTCCAGCATCCTCACCAAATAAGGCAGGAAAATGACCCTGACGGGGGAAAAGCTCAAACCATCTCCGGGAGTGGGGATATCCACAGTGTTCTGACCATTCCACAGAGAACATCGCTATCTCAGTCGGTGTGGGCACACGTCCTAAAATTTCCACCACTTTTTGATACTCTTCTTTCCTTAAGCCCAGTTCTTCGCTGATTCTTTCAATTTCTTCCACCTTGATTCTCCTTTAACCAGGTGATGAGAGAAAGAAAAAGTTTTTTCCCGTCTTGAGAACCCAGAATAGCCTCTGAAGCTCTTTCCGGGTGGGGCATCATTCCCAAAACCCGGAAGTCTGACGAAGCAATCCCAGCAACGTTTTCCAGAGACCCATTGGGGTTAAAGCGTTCGTCTTCCTCACCATGAGGACCACAATAACGAAAAACAATCTGCCGGTTCTTTTTCAATTCCTCGAGTTCAGCAAAAGGCATGAAGAAGTTTCCCTGATGATGTGCAATGGGAATTCGAATGACTTCTCCGGGAGAAAAAAGCCGCGTAAAAGGCGTGTCGGTATTTTCCACTTTTAGATAGGTATACCGACACACAAAATGCCCATCTCGATTGGGTAAGAGCGCCCCCGGAAGGAGCCCACTTTCAAGGAGAATCTGGAAACCGTTGCATATACCAAGCACAAATCCACCTTCCTGGACAAATTTCCGAATCGATGCCATAATGGGAGAAAAGCGAGCAATAGCTCCGGTACGGAGATAGTCACCATAACTGAAACCGCCAGGTAAGACCACACAATCACATCCCCGTAAATCTCGATCCTCGTGCCAGAGCCAGACTGTGTCGATTTGCATCACTCTTGAAAGCACATAGTAACAATCGTAATCACAGTTCGAACCCGGAAATACCACCACACCGAATCTCATTTGCCAACCTCAACTTCGAAAGAATATCGCTCAATCACCGGGTTGGCCAGAAGCTGGTCACACATTTCCTGGATACGCTTTCGGGCCAGCTCCAGGCTCTCCACCTCCACCATCACCTCAAAGAACTTTCCCGTTTTCACTCCCACAACTTCCCCATAACCAAGGGTATGGAGCGCATTACAAATCGTCACGCCCTGAGGATCGAACACTCCTTCCTTTAAAACGACGATAATTTTACCACAATACTTCATTCATATTCCTCCTCGGGCCGGGTGAAACCACCCGGCTTTAATAGCGAAGCTCCTCCTTTTTCCCGGAAAGCGATGAACGAACTATGGTATCACAGATGACTGCACAACGGTATCCATCCTCAAACGTGGCTCCATATGGTGCAATCTCTTTATTATTCACCACTGCGTCCAGGAAATGGGAAATCGCATGGATAAAAGTATGTTCCCAACCAATAATGTGTCCATGCGGCCACCAGTGCTCGTAGAATGGATGGTAACTTTCGGTCACCATGACCTGATGGAATCCTTGGAAAACCTTCGGTTCTTCACCCACAAGATGAACTTCAAGCTCGTTGAGTCGCTCCAGATTAAATCGAATGCTTCCTCGAGAACCGTTAATTTCTATGACCTGATGATTCTTTCGTCCAGCACAAAATCGAGAAGCTTCGAGCGTTCCAATTGCTCCACAGGAGAATTCCACAACCGCTACGAAGGCATCATCCACGGTTACAGGAACCTTTCTGGTGGGATCTTCAAGAGAGGGCCTCTCCTTGATAAAGGTTCGGGTCAGGGCACTCACTGTGGCAATATCACCAACCAGAAAACGCGCCAGGTCAATGATATGAGATCCTAAATCTCCCAGCGCCCCTGAACCAGCGACATCTTTATCAAGACGCCATACCATGGGAAAGTTCGGATCCATAATCCACTCCTGCAAATATTGAGCTCGAAAATGGTAAATCTCTCCCAGTTTTCCTTCAGCGATAAAATCGCGGGCCAGACGCAACGCAGGAAGGAAACGATAATTAAAACACACCATAGACTTGGCTGAAGATTTTTGTGCCGCTTCCCACATTGCCCGAGCTTCTTCAACCGTTCCTGCCAGTGGCTTTTCACAGAAGACATGTTTTCCCATGTTGAGTGCTGCCACCGAAGGCTCACAGTGGAGAGAATTTGGACCGCTATTGTCGAAAATCTGAACTTTGGGATCGTTGAGCATTTCCTGCCAGTCCCGGTATGCTTTTTCATACCCATACCGGATTCGGGCTTCCTCGACTGCTTTCTCATTCCTCCCACAGATTGCTACGAGCCTCGGGATCGCCGCTGGAGGCCAGAAAATATAGGGATACTTCTTGTAGGCGTTGGTATGCGCCTTACCCATAAAGGCATATCCCAACATCCCAACGCCAATTTTCGGGATTTCGCCCCTTTCACCTTTTACCTCTCCCATGGTAACAAAACCAACTTTTTCACCCATCTTCCTGATCCTCCTTCCTGTAAGGATTGGTCTCCTTCAAAATACCCATAATTTGGTCCGCCAGTTGATAAATTTCCTCTTCCGTTAATTCTGCAAGATCCACGATCACCGAAACAGTGATAAAATCAAGGTCTTTCCCCACCGCAGGTATAGCCCGCTTTTCCAGGTTTTCTTCTTTAATTCGTTGTTGAAAGTACTCGGCAATCTTCCAGGCCTCCTGATAAAGGGCCGGCCACTTTGCGACATCTTCATCAGCCAGAACAAAACCAACTTCGGCCTTATCACCCCGCACACGCACCAGGGCAAAATCACCAAAAGGGTAATGCTCTTCGATATAGAGCCGAAAAACTCTTCCCCTGGGTATGAAAATCCCCCCACACCTCCTACGGTATTGTAGCAAAAGAGAGCCAAAATGGGAAAAGTTCAAACCCAAAAAACACCCAAAAAGCGCCACTGAAAGATATGAGAGAACAGTTGACAGCTTCCCAAAGAAGAATTAAAATGGAAACACCTGCCGAAGTGGCGGAATGGCAGACGCACTGGAATCAGGATCCAGTGAGCACAAGCTCGTGCGGGTTCAACTCCCGCCTTCGGCACCATGGGCGCGGTTAACTCAGCGGAAGAGTGCCATCCTCACACGGTGGAAGTCGCTGGTTCGAATCCAGCACCGCGCACCATTTTTTTATTCCTGTTGCTTCCTTTTTTCCATCCGTTCGATTTCGGTATCAATAAAGGATCGCATCGCTTTCAAGACTTCCAGCTTAGCCTGAGAAAGGTGTTTACGGGCCTCTTCATTCAGAAAAGGACCAAACACTCTTTCCATGGGGCCAAAGAAAAACTCTTCGAAGACCTCTCGCATCTTTTCCTTTTCTTTTTCCATCTTTCTCACCCCTTCTTCACATGCCTCTCCACCAGTTTTCGGGCTTCACTTTCACTCCCCACCACTTCGAAGTCCACCACAAAAGCCCCCAGCGATTCCATCTGAGACATGAGTCTTCGCAAAGCTTTGTCCTTACCAAAAAGACCAGGGCGAATATACGCCACCGACCGTTTTCCTTCCATACCGCTTACACCCTGAAGGAAATTGGTCAATTCTGGGGAAATCTTTCCTCCCCAGGTACTTGCCACGTACGAACCAACCAGAATCAAGTCAAAGGGGCGAAAGTTGACTGGAGAAGTAACGTTTTCAACCTCGATCGTCTTCACTGTACAGCCAGCCTTTTCAAAAAGACTGGCCATAAAACGGGTGATCTCCACCAGACCTTTGTCCCTACTCGTGTACACCATGGCAATTCTCAAAAATCGCTCACCTCACATCCTGAAATCATGGACACCTTTACTATAACACAATCAAATCTGACAGACCACGCTCATCCAGGATGACATAACTGCTGCTTCCAGGATCGCAAGTTCTACTTCATGAATTTTCTGCTCAATAGGTGGCCAATCTCCTTCCTCAAAACCCGAAAGAAGAATTTTTCCGTCTTTCTCGAGGTGATCCTTCATAACCGGTAGATGCTCCAGAGTAAAGTAAGGACCGATGTTGGCAGCGATGAAATCAAATTTCCCCTGAACTCTGCTCATATCTCCCACCAGAAGCTCCATACAGGAATCATCCAGATTATTGAGGACCAGATTTCTTCGCACTTCCTC